>JBKJYG010000578.1:0-9746 GCA_046715905.1 Hyphomicrobiaceae bacterium
GTTTCCGCGGCGATTGCCAGGACCAGGACGATGTAGTTGATGTACGGGTCGGTCACGGGATGGGGGTGCAGCAGCTTGTTGACGCCCTCATACAGCGCCACGCCGGCGCCAAGGGAAAAGAGCAGGATTGCGACCACGAATGACCAGAAGTAGATCTCTCGCGAGTAGCCGAATGGATGCGTTGCGTCGGCTGGTCGGGCTGCGGCCTTCATTCCTTTCAGCAACAACGCTTGATTGCCGGTATCGGCGACCGAATGGATAGCCTCCGCCAGCATCGCGGCTGACCCCGTCCAGGCCGCGGCGACAAATTTAGCAATCGCAATCAGCGCGTTGAAGCCGAGTGCCGCGATGACCACGGTTTTGGAGCCCGACGGGCTCATGAGACATCTCCGATTCGAACTCGCTCAATTTCAGTCTCGGCGTCGCGTTGGCGGCAGGCCAAGCTGTGCTGGGCCCGTCAGGCGCTTGCCGGACAGGCCAGGATCCATCCAGGATAGCTTATCGCAGCCGGTTGCGCGTCCAGATAGGATCAAGGCCATAGCGCACGGCGGACGGCCGCAGCCGCAACGGCTGAGATGTGTCTGCTAACGTGGGCGAGGCTCGGAGAGTTCATGCTGCAAGACGGATACAGCTGTGTGCCGGCTGGCAAAATTGCGGCCGTCGTGACGTCGCTCGAAATGTTTTCCCGGCCACCTCGGCCCGATCCGTCTTTAGCCGCGGCCAGCCTCCAAGCCCGCGTTGGCGAAATCACAAGTCTACGGCATGTCGTTCGCCCGGATGCCTCCTGGTATTTGGCCCTTTACCGTCATATCGGCATGGATTGGCTGTGGTTCTCCCGTTTGCGGCTCTCTGAGCTAGAGCTTCAGGCCATCCTTCATAGTCGGGACGTCGAAGTCTACGCGGTTACCGTCGACGGCGCCGATGGGGGCCTGCTCGAGCTCGACTTCCGCATCCCCGCCCAGTGCGAGATCGCCTACTTCGGATTGACGCCAGCGCATGTCGGGCGGGGGCACGGCCGGACTCTTATGGATCGCGTGCTGGATATTGTTTTCTCTCGAACGATCGACCGCCTCTGGGTGCACACCTGCACGCTGGACCACCCAGACGCCCTCGCTTTCTACATGCAATCGGGATTTGTGCCTTTCAAACGTGAGGTGGAAATCGCCGATGACCCTCGGTTGATCGGCCTGATGCCGCTGACCGCCGCTCCGCACGTGCCGGTCATCCGCGCGGGCTGATGACCGGCGAAAGCTGCAAAAAACCCCCGGCCGTCGGCCGGGGGTTCACTAATTCTGCAGCGAGACTGAGAGCGGCTTATTTAGTCTCGCCGGGCTTCACGGCCTCTTTTGCCTTCTCATACGCTTTGCCTGCAGCGTCCTTGGTGGTCTCGTAGGCGCGGCCTGCAGCTTCCTTGGCCTTTTCGTAAGCCGGTCCGGCCTGCTCTTTGCTGCGTTCGTAGAGTTCCTGGGCTTTCAAGCGCGCGCGCTCGATGCGTGTCTTCTGGGGCTCCGCCCACTTGAACGGTTCGACCGAGGCAAGTACGTCCTTGCTGGCGGCCGGCAGCACGATAACGGAACGTCCATCCTTCTGCGTGAACTGAAGGGCGGCGTAGAACACCCCGATTTTCTTCTCGCCGGCGCCGAAGAAGCCTCCGGTGCCGATGATGACGCCCTGAATCTGATTGTTGGCTCCAACAATCAGGTCCTCGATGTCGCCAATGATCTGGCCTTCACGATTCTGGACTGTGGCACCGATCAGCCGATCACGGGCCATGTACTGAGCCGCGGTTTGCCCCTTCAAGAAAACGCCCTTTGGGATCGCAACCCGGACGGCCGGGGCGGGCGTTGGCGTGGCCGGCGCGGTTGACGGCGCGGGCCCGGCTTGAGGCAGCGACGGAGCTGTCGGCGACGCCTGCGGAAGAGGTGAAGGCGTCGGCGACGCCTGAGGCAGAGACGGAGCTGTCGGCGATGCCTGCGGAAGAGGTGGAGGCGTCGGTGACGTGGAGGGCGAGGTCACAGCGGGAGGTGTTCCGGGCGGCGTTGCCATCGGCGGCGGGGACGATGGCGTAGGCGAGGATGCCGGTGCGGTTGGCAACGTCTCCGGTGTCGACGGCGGCGTTTGCGAGAACGCTGGAACCGAGAGCAAAAGACCCCCTGCGGCCAGAAGTCCGATGATGGTTTTGTTCATAAATTTCACATCCTTCAAAGCTGTGAAACACGGGTTGAAACGAGGAGTGCCGAGATGGTTGCGGCGCTCCATCGGCTCGGTTAAGAGGTCGATGCATATAGGTCTGACGGCGGCGAATGCCAAGGGAACGGACGAAACGTGGCAGACAACACCAAACCACCATCCGGCGAGGCGCCCAAGGGCCCTAATGACGTACGCCCGATCACCATCGCCGAGGAAATGAAGCGCAGCTATCTCGATTACGCGATGAGCGTGATCGTCTCCCGGGCGCTGCCCGATGTGCGCGATGGCCTGAAACCGGTCCACCGGCGCATCCTGTATGCGATGCACCAGCTCAATCTGGCCTGGAATCGTAAGCACATGAAGGCGTCCAAGGTGGTGGGCGATACCATGGGCGACTACCATCCGCACGGCAACATGGCGATCTACGATGCGCTCGTGCGACTGGCGCAGGATTTTTCGATGCGCGTGCCGTTGATCGATGGCCAGGGGAATTTCGGTTCCGTCGATGGCGATCCGCCGGCGGCCGAGCGCTATACTGAAGCCAGGCTCAGCAAAATCGCGCAGTACATGCTCGACGACCTCGACAAGAACACGGTCGAGTTCAAACCCAATTACGATGATCGGTTGCTCGAGCCCTCTGTCTTACCGTCGAAGTTTCCAAACCTGCTGGTCAACGGCGCCGGCGGTATTGCGGTCGGCATGGCAACCAACATCCCGCCGCACAATCTGGGCGAGGTCATCGATGCATCGATTGCCATGCTCGACAACCCCGAAACGACGATCGACGAGCTGTGCCAGATCATCCAGGGTCCCGATTTCCCGACCGGCGGCTTGATTCTCGGCCGTGCGGGAAGCCTTGCGGCGTATCACAAAGGCCGCGGCTCGATCATCATGCGGTCCAAGGTGCATACCGAGACCGTGCGGCGCGACCGCGAGGCGCTCGTGGTCACCGCCATTCCCTATCAAGTCAACAAGCGGGTGCTGATCGAGAAGATCGCGGATCTCGTGCGTGAGAAGCGCATCGAGGGGATTGCCGACCTTTGGGACGAGTCCAATCGCGAAGGCATGCGTATTGTCATCGAGCTGAAGCGCGATGCGGTGGCTGACGTCGTGCTCAATCAGCTCTGGCGCTTTTCTGATCTGCAGACCTCGTTCGGCGCCAACATGATCGCACTCAACGGGGGACGTCCCGAGCAGCTCAACCTGCGCGACTTCATCACGGCCTTCACCGCCTTCCGCGAAGACGTGGTGACACGGCGCACAAAACATCTGCTGACCAAGGCGCGCGATCGCGCCCACGTGCTGGTTGGCCTGGCGATTGCGGTCGCCAATATCGACGAGGTGATCGGTCTCATTCGTCGCGCGCCGAGCCCCGCGTCGGCGAAAGAGCAACTGATGGCGCGCGACTGGCCGGCCAAGGATGTGGCACCGCTGGTCGAACTGATCGCCGATCCGCGGCACAGGCTGGCCGCCGACGGCACCTGCCGCCTGTCCGACGAGCAGGCATCGGCCATTCTCGAGTTGCGGCTCGCCCGGCTAACGGCGCTTGGTCGCGATGAAATCGGCGCCGATCTGCAGAAGATCGCCGAGGAGATCAAGGATTACCTCGCGATTCTGTCGTCGCGGGAACGCATCGTGGGGATTATCAAGACCGAGCTTGCCAGCATCCGGGCGGAGTTCGCGACGCCGCGGAAGACCGAGATCCTGGATATGGAAGGGGATCTTGAAGACGAAGATCTGATCCAGCGCGAAGACTGTGTCGTGACCGTGAGCCTCAAAGGATACATCAAGCGCGTGCCGCTTTCGACCTATCGGGCGCAGCGAAGAGGCGGCAAGGGTCGCTCGGGCATGTCGACCCGGGACGAGGATGTCGTCACGCAGATTTTCATCGCCTCGACGCACACGCCGGTGCTGTTCTTCTCCTCGCGCGGCATGTGCTACCGCATGAAGGTCTGGCGGCTGCCCAACGCCACACCGCAGGCGCTGGGCAAGGCGCTCGTCAATCTGCTGCCGTTGGCGCAGGATGAGGTCATCACGACCATCCTGCCCCTTCCCGAGGATCAATCGAGCTGGAGCGCGCTCGAACTCATGTTTGCAACGCGCCAGGGCGGCGTGCGGCGCAACAGTCTGGCCGACTTCGAAAGCATCAATCGCAACGGCAAGATCGCGATGAAGCTCGAAGTGGATGCGGACGGCGATAGCGACCGCATTGTCGGCGTTTCGATCTGCTCACCGGCCGAAGACGTGCTGCTGACGACGGCGCATGGCCAGGCGATCCGTTTTTCCGTCAGCGACGTCCGCGTGTTCAAGGGACGCGATTCGACGGGGGTGCGCGGCATTCGGCTGGAAGGCGGCGACAAGGTGATCTCAATGGCAATCCTGCATCACGTGGAGGCGAGCCCGGCCGAGCGGTTGGCCTATCTGAAACAGGCAGCCAGCATGCGCCGCGCCCAGGGCGAGCCGGCCGAGCTCGAGCCCTCGGCGGTGGTGGGCGAGGCTGATGAGACCGGGGATGGCCCCACCGAATTGACGCCCGAGCGCTATGCAGAGCTTGGCGGTCGCCAGCAGTTCATCCTGACCGTGTCCGAGCGCGGATTTGGCAAGCGCACGTCGTCGCACGAATACCGGATCTCGGGTCGTGGCGGCAAAGGGATCGGCGCGATGATTGTCAACGACCGCAATGGACAGCTCATTGCCTCGTTCCCGATCGAGCAGTCGGATCAGATCATGCTGGTGTCCAATGCCGGCCAGCTCATCCGCTGTCCAGTGGATGACGTGCGCATCGCCAGTCGTAACACGCAGGGCGTGCGCATCTTCAAGACCGACCTCGATGAGAAGGTGGTTTCGGTCGAGCGCGTCCCGGAGGATGGCAGCAACGGGGTGAGCGCCGACGACGAGGATGCGGGAGAGGACGGCGGTGACGCGGCGAAATGAGGCCCGCAGCGTGAAATCGACCCGTTCCTGGCGCGCGGCGTCCGGAAGCGATTCCGCGAGCTTGGCGATCGGTCGTCCATGAGCGCGATCAGCGGCCTGCCGGACATCCCCGAAACGGAGATCGAGGAAACTTTTATCCGGGCGTCGGGCCCGGGTGGTCAGAACGTCAACAAGGTATCGACCGCTGTCGAGCTGCGGTTCAACGTGCGGGCAAGCCCCAGTCTTACGCCTCCGGTCCGGGCTCGGTTATCCCAACTTGCGGGCCGGCGTTTGACAAAAGACGGTGTCCTCGTCATTCGCGCCGATCGCTTCCGCACTCAAGAGATGAACCGCTCGGATGCGCGCGCCCGGCTGCTGGAACTTGTGGCTAAAGCTGCGCTGGAGCCCAAGCGGCGCATCAAGACGCGCCCGACGCGGGCATCGAAGGAACGGCGTATCGAGGGTAAGGTGCGCCGGTCCGACGTCAAGCTGGCCCGCCGCCGGCCCTCTGACGATTAAGCGGCTCGAAGAGTACGCAGCGCTGGGCTGAGGCAGAGCGGCGGTCAGATTTCCCTCATCTCGGGACAATGAAGGGCTTGGCCTGCGCGTCGTAATCTAGGTAGCCCAGGGTTTCGCGCACCTCGGCCGGTGGCAGGGCACTTTTGGCCTCCGCTTCGCCGGCGACCAGAGCGGCAAGCCCGGCCTTCATTCCGGCCATGGCTGGGGAGAGCATTGCTGTCGGGTAGGTGCCGATCTTGAAGCCCAGAGCGGCGGCTTGCTGGCGTCCGGGGGTTGCGCGGGGAGCACCGGGCGACAGCACGGCAAAGGACGGCCGCCCCGAGGCTGCCGCAACCGCGCGCCGGATCTCGCTCTCGTCGGCTGGTGAATCTAAGAAAAGAATGTCGGCTCCCTCCTGCACGAACATCTCGATGCGGGCCACGGCTTCGTCGATGCCCTGGGTCGGCCGGCAGTCCGTCCGCGCCAGAATGAGGATGCCAGAGTCCTTGGCGGCCTCCACCGCCGCGCGGACTTTCATCCGGGCTTCCTCGCGCGGAAGACACGGCTTTCCAGCCGCCGTGAGCGCCCGCGGGGTGATCTTATCTTCGATCAAAATGGCAGCCGCGCCCGCCCGACCGTAGGCCCGCACCGTGCGCTGTACATTCATGGGGTTGCCGTATCCATGGTCCCCGTCGGCGAGCATGAGTGTGTTCGGCGCCGCTCCCCGCACCATGTCGAAGCTGTCGAACATTTCCGCAAAGGAGATCAGGTCGAGATCGGGTCCACCCAATCGGCTTGCGGCCACACAGGAGCCGGAGAGAAATGCCGTTTCAAAGCCCGCACCCGCGGCCAACTTTGCGCTCAGCCCATCCCAAACGGCTGGCATGACAACAAAGTCGGGTCGCGCGAGGAGGGCACGCAGACGATCGGGAGCGGTCATGAGGCGAACTTTCTCTGGAGGATTCCTTGGGCCCGGACGCGTGGACAATCCGTACTCTCGAACAATCCGTGTCTTGCATGCCGAACCAGGATCAACCAACCCACAGGATGTTGCAAGCACCGGGTAAGCCGAGCCGCAGCGTCCCCAAGGTCCGGCAAGCAGCGCACATCGGTCTATCTTTCATTTTTCAAATTCACGGCCGTGTGCTGGATTGGAGAAGGCAAGCCAGTGGCACCGCGGCCGCTGCCGTAAAGGCCAGCAGATAGAAAGCATTCACATAGCCGATCATCGCGGCCTGCCGTTGGATCTCGTTCGACAGCCGCAGCAGTCCGTGCGCCGTGCCCGGATCCCAAACGCTGGGCAGGCCTTGAAGAAGCAATGCCTCGCGATACGGCGTGATGAATTCGGTGAGCCTCGCATAGTTGATCGATGTCGAGCGGACGAGCACCAGCACGGCCAGCGAAATGAATAGGCTCGAGCCGAAGTTTCGCATCAACGTGAAGACGGCGGAGCCTTCCGTGATCTGGTGGCGAGGCAATGTGGTGAACGCCATCACCGTCATCGGTGTGAAAGTGACGCTCTGCCCGAGGCCCAGCAAAAGGTTGGTCCAGAACACATCGGCATCCGTCACATTGATATCGAACTGCGCCATCCAGAAACCAGCCGCCGCCTGGATTGCCAAGCCTAGCCCGATAGCAAACCGCGGTGCCGTCCGCGTCAGCCGGGCAATGAACAGAAAGGCCAGCCAATTGCCCATGCCCCGTGCGGCGATCAGCGTGCCGATGACGCTGTCGGGATAGCCGCGCAGGTCGTGAAGCAGGCTGGGAAACAATACCAAGCCGATGAAGCTCAGCATCCCCATCAGAAATGCGATCAGCGTACCGATGGCGAAGTTGCGGTCGAGCAGCAAACGGGGATCGAGGAAGGGCTGATCGGCGGTTAGGCAGTGCGCGATGAAGATCCAAAAGGCGAGCGCGCCGACAAGGGCGTAGATGATCATCTCTCGAGAGTCGAACCAGTCGAGCCGCTGGCCGCGATCCAGCATGAGCTGCGCGGCGATGATGGCCGTCGAGAGGGCAAGAAAGCCGATCCAATCGAAGTTTACGGACGTGCGCTCGGTATAGTCGGCAAGCGCAATCCAGATGCAGGCGAGCGCGCAGATGCCTGGCGGGACGATCATGAAGAAGGCGGCCCGCCAGTTGTAGGCCTCGGTCGCCATGCTTCCAAGGATCGGCCCGATGACAGGGCCGAACACAGCGCCCACGCCCCACATCACCAGAGCCGTTGCATGTAGATGCTTGGGAAACGTGCGCAGCAGGATGGCTTGGCCCATGGGCATGATCGGCGCCCCGAAAAGCCCTTGCGCGATACGCGCCAGGATGAGCGTTTCGAGGCTGTTGGCCAGCCCGCAGAGAAGCGAGGAAACTGTGAAACCTAGCACCGTATAGAACATGATGTTGCGCCAGCCGAGCCGGCTCGCGAGCCAGCCGGTCATGGGCGTTGCAACGGCCGTGGCCACGAGATTCAGCGTGATGACCCACGAGATCTCATCCTGTGTCGCGGAGAGCGTTCCGCGCACCTGCGGCAGCACCAGGTTGGCGAGCGTGATCGTCATCCCGAACAGCAGATTGGAGAGCTGAATCATAAGGAGGATCAGCCACTGCCGCCCGTTCATGCTGAACAGACCGCCTTGTTGATAGGAGGCGCTCATACGGCGGCGTCCTTACATTGCCGGTGCTCTGTCGGCAGTCCCTGCGCGTCAGCAACGCTGGGGCAACAACCCTCGCCCGCAGATCACGCTCGAGGCGGACGGAGGGGCACCGCTCTCAATCGAGCATGCCCGCTATTCGAGGTAGCCACAGTACGATACTCGGGAAGTAAATGCATAGGATGAGCCCGAGAACCTGGATGGCCACAAACGGATACATGCCTTTGTAGATATCGGACATGGTGACGCCCGGCGGCGCGGTGCCTTTCAGATAGAACAGCGTGGCTCCAAACGGGGGAGTCATGAACGCGGTTTGCAGATTGACGGCAACCAGCGTTCCGAACCAAGGCATCAACCAGTCCTTGTGGCCGAGGTGATCGGCAAAATCGAATTTTGCAAGGATGGGTGCAAAGACCGGGATTACGATCAGGCAGATCTCGATCCACTCGAATGGGAAGCCGAGAAGAAAGATCAGCACCATCAGGAAGATCAGCACTTCCCATTTGGTCGTGATGCCGAACTTGGCGAGCGCGCTGATCATCGCATCGCCGCCGCCGAGCGCCAAGAATACGTATGAGAAGCATGTGGCACCGAGAAAAAGCATGAACACCATGCCATTGGCCCGGCAGGAATCGCGAATGGATTCTTTGATGAGCTGCATGTTGAAACGGCCATTGATCGCAGCGATCAGGAACGAGCCCGCGCAACCCACGGCCGCGCTTTCGGTGGCAGTTGCTATCCCAGCGAAGATCGAGCCCAGCACGATGACCATGAGGATGGTCATGGGCGCGAGCCCTCGCAACATCGTGTGCCAGAACTCCGCTCGGGTCTGTGGTCCGAAGTCTGCGGCGAGCCGAGGCGCTCTGTCGGGGCAAATGATCGCCACCGAGATGATGTAGATGAGGTACATTCCCGACAACAGCAGGCCCGGCATCGTGGCGGCAGCGAACAGCGCGCCGGCTGATGTTTGCAGCATTTCCGCCATGACCACGAGCATGATGGCTGGAGGAATGAGGATGCCCAGCGTGCCGGCGGAGGCGACCGTCCCTAACGCCAGCCGCTTGTCGTAACCGGCGGCCAACATTTGCGGGATGGCGATGACCGACAAAAGCACGACCGCCGCGCCGACGACCCCGATCGGTGCCGCGAGGATCGTACCCATCACCATGACGGCGACGGCCAATCCCCCCGGAACACGCTTGAGCGCGATCTCCGTCGCCAACAGCATGTCCTTGGCGGAGCCTGATCGCTCGAGAATGGCGCCCATGAAGATGAACATGGGGATCGATACGAGCACGGGATCGGAGGCGACACCGCCCCACATGCGCAGGTTGATGTTGTTCAGCCCGATCAACGGGAAGACATCCAGCATCCAACCGACAAAACCGAAAAACAATCCGGTGCCGCCCAGTACGAAGGCGACCGGATAACCGCAAAAAATTATGCCAAACATGCTTATGAACATGACGAGGGCGAGATTGTCAGTCAGCCAATCGA
>JBKJYG010000579.1:0-2884 GCA_046715905.1 Hyphomicrobiaceae bacterium
AGCTGTTGCGGCCCAACAATACCGTCGTGGATGGCGTAGACGATGCGTGGGACAAATTCTCGAGCTTTGCTGAGTACGACCGGTTCTGCCGCGATTGGCTGACAGAATGCCGGCGGGTGCTGAAACCTGACGGGGCGATTTGGCTCATCGGCTCCTACCACAACGTCTTCCGGCTGGGCACTGCGTTACAGGATCTCGGATTCTGGCTTCAGAACGATGTCATCTGGCGCAAGGTCAATCCGATGCCCAATTTCCGCGGCAAGCGCTTCACCAACGCACATGAGACGTTGATCTGGGCCGGACGCGATCGCCGCTCGCGCGTGACCTTTAATTACGAGGCCATGAAGGCTGGCAATGACGACGTTCAGATGCGCTCCGACTGGCTGTTTCCGATCTGCTCGGGCCCCGAGCGATTAAAGGATGAGGGCGGCCGCAAAGCCCACCCGACACAAAAGCCCGAGGCCTTGCTGCATCGTATTCTGATCGCGACCACGAAACCGGGCCACGTCGTGCTGGACCCTTTTTTCGGGACTGGAACAACGGGCGTGGTGGCTAAGCGGCTGGGGCGGCACTTTATCGGCATCGAGCGCGATCCCGATTATGTCAAAGCGGCTCGTGAACGCCTCGCACGCGTCACACCGCTCGGGTCGACCGCGATCCAAACCCAACCCTCCAAGCGGTCCGAGCCGCGCGTCCCGTTCGGCGCCATTATCGAATTGGGAATTCTCGAGGCCGGGGCCCGGCTGACCGATGAGCAGGGGCGGGTGTGGGCGGAAGTGCGGGCCGACGGCACCCTGGCCTTGGCCGGCGCGGCGACGGGCGCCAGGTCGGTCCGCGGAAGCGTCGCCCAACAGGGCTCGATCCATCGCCTGGGCGCCGACGTCCAAGGCAAAGCCGCGTGCAACGGCTGGACCTACTGGCATTTCGAGGTCGAAGGCCAGCGGCGGCCGATTGACCTCCTGCGCGAGGAGGCGCGCCGACAGCTCGGCCTGACGGGACTACGCCCCGCGGCCGAGGCTTAGCGCGGCGGGGTCTGCGACGGCGCTGCCGCCTCGCCTGTTCTGCGATCCTGGGTCAAACCAGGTCTCGGGGGGCTGTGCATAGCGAGCATAAACATACGGTTCCCCGGTGCTGGCCTCGCTCAACCGTCGACGGGCCGGGCCGACTCACCGTTCGCTCTCATGACAGCGCAGGTTGCGCGAGCTTGGGACGGGGTGTTGGCTATGGGCACGATTGATCGCGGGTTTCCGAGGGTTTTGAAAATCAGCGTCCTGGCAAGCGCCGCCCTCAGTGGAGGCTGTGCGAGTTGGGAATCCGAGCCCGAGCCCATGCGCGGATCGATCCAGGACACGCATGTTTCATCAACGGTAAAGTCGGGTCGGGCTCGCCATAAACCTGAATTTGCCGGTAGCGCTCCTTCCGAAGCCCGTCGGTGGCCGCCTGGAGCGCCAGCACGCCTCCCGAAGGCCCTCAAGATCCAGGCCCTTCGCCGGAGTCCATCTCTAGCGCGACCTCGACGTCTGCGCCCGTGCCCGTGCCTCCGCCCGCGTCTACGGCCACGGCCTCGATCGGGCCCCCGGCCAACACCAACGCCGTCGAGACCGCGCCGCTCGCTCCCGTCGAAAAGACGACTTTCACCCAGGGCCTCGTCAGCGAGGGGCGCCGGCTGTTCCTCGCCGGTCGGGTTATCGAGGCACGCCGGCGCTTCAGCACAGCCATGGCGAGCGACGACGCGGATGCAACGTTGTCTCTCGCGCGGTCCTATGACGCGAATTACCTGAGCGATCTGCAGTCGAGCGATGCCGCACCCGATCTCAACCGCGCCCTGGGCCTGTATATTCGGGCTGCCGCGCAAGGCTCTGAGAGTGCACAAACCGATCTCGAGCGGATAACATCGACCCGAGCGCCCGCCCGGTAAATCAAGGACAGCGTCTTGGATCTTCAACTTATTGCACTTGAGGTCGCCGACGGGATCGCCGTCGTGACCATGAATCATCCGCCCGTCAATGCGCAGAACGCGCAGTTCAACGTCGAGCTGGCGTGGGTGTTCGACGTTATCTCGGACCGTCGCGACGTGCGCGTCGCCGTGCTCACGGGGGCCGGGCGTGTCTTCTCGGCTGGCGCCGACCTCAAGGCACGGCCTGATCGCAGCAAGCCCGGCGAGACATGGCAGCACAACCGCCGCACGCGGGAGAGTTATCATTCCATCCGCGAATGCACAAAGCCAGTTATTGCCGCCATCAACGGCCCCGCGCTGGGCGCTGGCCTTGCGGTGGCCGCATCATGCGACATCCTGCTGGCCGCCGAAGAGGCCGCGCTGGGTCTACCGGAGATCGATGTCGGGCTGCTCGGTGGTGGCAAGCACGCGCAGCGTCTGTTCGGACATTCGACGCTGCGGCGGATGCTGCTTACGGGGTATCGCGTGCCGGGCCCGGAGTTGTTTCGGCTCGGCATTGTCGAGGCCTGCGTGCCGCGCGCCGAGCTGATGGAGTGCGCCCTGGCCTTGGCGCGCGAGATCGCCGCCAAGAGTCCAGCTGCAATCCGGCTGGCAAAGCGTACGCTGAATACGATCGAGGAGATGACCCTGCGGGATGGCTACCGCTACGAGCAGAATATGACGGTCGAACTGGCCGAGCATCCCGACGCCCAGGAAGCCGCCGCAGCCTTTCGCGAGAAACGCAAGCCCGATTTTCGCGGCTGACACTAGCCGTGCATGCCCGGTCGGACGCGGCCCGACATATCTGAAAGTCGATGGCCGCTGAGCTTTGACTGCGCCCGGGCTGTCATTGAAATCGCTTACATGAAACAACCGGCCCCGATGAGGGACCGGAAGCTCGTCGCGTGGCCGGCTGCCGGATCGCACCCCGCCGGCTGAACCGGATTA
>JBKJYG010000580.1:0-6270 GCA_046715905.1 Hyphomicrobiaceae bacterium
GTGGTGGCGTAGCAGATGTCTTCCTTATGGGGCCCCACGATGGCGGGAAAGCGGTCCTTGAAGATACGCACGATCTCCGCCGTATCGTGGACCGACAGCGTTGTTTGCGTGATGAACGCCAGCCGGCTTTCATCGCGCGGCGCGATACGCCTCGCGTCAGCCGCCGTTTCGATGAGCGTTACAGCGCCCTCGGGAAGCTGGCCCATGGTGCCGATCACCTCGGGATGGCCGGCATGGCCGATCAACAGGATCTCCAGGCCTTGCTCGTGATGCCGTTCGGCTTCGACGTGAACCTTGGACACCAGGGGGCAGGTCGCGTCGAGATAGAACATGCGGCGCGCCCGCGCGGTCGCCGGGATACTCTTGGGCACGCCGTGTGCTGAAAAGATCACGGGCGCCGACGTATTCGGAATCTCGTCGAGCTCTTCCACAAAGATGGCGCCTTTCTGGCGCAATTCATCGACAACGAAGCGGTTATGAACGATCTCGTGGCGCACATAGACCGGGGGGCCGTACTTTTTGAGCGCCAACTCGACGATCTGAATGGCGCGGTCAACGCCGGCACAGAAGCCGCGCGGCGCTGCCAAGAGCACGGTCAACGGTCGAAGGAGGACATCCGTCATGAAGCGTTCCGTTCCGGGCAGGCGCCAGTCCGATCGAGCAGCGCGGGGCCACAATGTAAACGGGCCGCTCGTCATCCTTTGCGGCCACATCTCCTGTGTAACTCCGAGGTGCTACACTTGACTTTGTATTTCAACAAGATCCATGCTCGACGAGGGTATACGGGGGACGAAGGCCAGCGGTGCGTCGGGGTCTGCGGCTGGGATCGGACGGGGATCTGCGTGAAGAACTCGGCTCGCCTCGCGCGACCACGGCATCCGGCGAGGCTCGGCGGCTTGATCGCTTCGTTCGGCCTCGCCATCGGCTTGGCTGGATGCGGCATGTCGTCCCTCACCTCCGGCATCGGTGGGGGAGGGTTCGGCGGCAGCTCCACCACGGGGTCGCCCGGCAAGAACGTTACGCACGAGGGGATGCTGATCGCGGCCAAGGGCGAGGGTGGTCTGTCGGCGGGCGGCGATCTCGCCGGGGGATGCCCGAAGTTCCAGATCTGGCCGCGCGACCATCACGTGACGATCTACGAATCGGGTCGCGTCGGCGACGGACTTGGCGTCGTGCATCGCGGCGAAATCACCCAGACCGCCCGCGAGTGTCAGATCGCCGGCAATCGCGTGACGGTGAAATTCGGTTTTTCGGGCCGCGTGCTGCTCGGGCCCAAGGGGAAAACCGGCACGGTCTCGCTGCCCGTGAACGTGTTCGTCACCGATGCCAAGCGCGAAAAAATCCAGTCCGAAAAAAGCGTCGCCGAGCTGACCATGAGTTTGGAAAAGCCGATCGGCTATTTTTCGACCGTCAAATCGCTGTCGTTCACGGTGCCGGAAGGGGCCCGCGCTGGCGAGTTCGAGATTTTCGTCGGATTTGATCAAAAGGCGCCCGGCGCCGGCTGATGTGACGATTGCCAGCGAGCCAACAAGCGAGCGGGGCGTGGTTGACTCTGGCCGCTGGCCATTTATCCTCGCTGCACAGCTATCCGACGCTTGCGGAAGAGATTGGCGCGACCGTGCTGCATGAGCCCGACGCGCTGACGCCGAAGGAGCAACCGCCCCGGAATCTCTCAGGCACCAGGGACCGCAAGTCGATAGCACTCTGGAAAGCGGCGGCGCCGATTGGTTGCCGCCCACCGAAGGGGTAAGGCGCGAAGGGGTCTCGCGGCTCGTTGGCGCTCATTCTCTCAGGTCCCGTGACAGAGGGGGCTTGAACTCGAGTCCACGCCCGGGCTTGGGAAAGAGCCGCTTGGGACCTGACCGATGGCCTCCGATCCGACGACCGTCGCTGCTGACGCGCTCTCCCTGAAACGAACGCCGCTGCATGGCATCCACGTCGAGCAAGGCGCCAGGATGGTGCCGTTCTCCGGGTATGAGATGCCGGTTCAATATCCGCTGGGCGTGCTCAAAGAGCATCTGTGGACCCGCGACAACGCGGGCCTGTTCGATGTCGCTCACATGGGCCTGTGTTTCCTGCAGGGCCCCGACCACGCCACCACGGCCAAGGCGCTGGAGGCCCTCGTGCCGGCCGAGATTCAAAGCCTTGCTCCCGGCCAGCAGCGCTACACGCAGCTGCTGGGACCCGATGGTGGCATCCTGGATGATCTGATGGTGACGCGTTCGCCGCCACCCGTCGAAAACGGCACGCTCGTTCTGGTCGTCAACGCCGGTCGCAAGGATGCGGATTACGCCCACATTAAAGCGCACCTTCCCGAGACCGTGAAACTGTTTGTCACCGAGGATCGGGCGCTGGTGGCCTTGCAGGGGCCAACCGCTGCCAGTGTACTCGCCGAGCTGATGCCCGGCATCGACGCGCTCTCGTTCATGACGGGCACGTTTGCAGCCTTTGATGGCCGCAGCGTATTCGTGACGCGCTCGGGCTACACGGGCGAGGACGGATTCGAATTGGCTGTGCTCAATCAACACGTGACCGCCCTGTGGCAGCGGCTTTGCGCTGATCCGCGCGTTCGGCCGATTGGCCTCGGCGCTCGCGATTCATTGCGGCTCGAGGCCGGGCTTTGCCTCTACGGGCACGATATCGATGAGACGACATCCCCGGTCGAAGCGGGGCTGCAGTGGTCGATCCAAAAGAGACGACGCAACGAGGGCGGGTTCCCAGGCGCGGCCCGTATTCAGCGCGAGTTGCAAGAGGGTCCGAGCCGCCGCCGCGTGGGCCTCAAGCCGGAAGGCCGGGCGCTGGCGCGCGAGGGCGCCGAGATCCTGTCCGTCTCCGGCGAGCGGATCGGCACGATCACGTCCGGCGGCTTCGGTCCGACGGTCAACGCCCCTATCGCCATGGGATACGTCGCCAGCTCGCACGCGATGCCTGATATGCCGCTGCAATTGCTGGTGCGCGGCAAACCGCACGCCGCGCGCACGGCGGCGCTGCCCTTTGCGCCGCATCGGTACGTGCGTCAATCGTGAGCACCGCCCTGGCTTCCACCGGGGCATCCCGCACGTTCTGAAATCAAGCAAGAGGCTTCGATGACCACCATCAAGTTCACCAAGGATCACGAGTGGATCAGCGCTGACGGCAACACGGCGACCGTCGGCATCAGCCGGCACGCAGCCGAGCAGCTCGGCGACGTGGTGTTCGTCGAGATCCCGGACGTGGGTCGGACCGTGGCGGCGGGAGAAGCCTGCGCCGTGGTCGAGAGCGTGAAGGCCGCCAGCGACGTCTATGCGCCCGCATCCGGCGAAATCATCGAGGCCAATGGCGCGCTCGCCGGCACGCCGGCGATGGTGAACGAGGACGCCCAGGGCAAGGGCTGGTTCTACAAGCTCAAGCTCGCAAATCCAGCCGAGCTCGACGCGTTGATGGATGCGGCAGCCTACACAGCCTATGTCAAGGACAACGCCTGATGCGGTATCTTCCGCTGTCCGATGACGACCGTCACCACATGCTGGCGCAGATCGGGGTGTCGTCGATCGACGACCTTTTTGCTGATGTGCCCAAGGGCAAGCTCATGCGTGAGTTGCCGCATCTGCCTCGTACCAAGGGCGAGATGGAGGTCGAGCGCGAGATGGGGCGCCTCGCGGCGCGCAATACCGCCGCTGCCACGGTGCCGTTCTTCGTCGGCTGCGGGGCCTACCGCCACCACGTGCCCGCGTCCGTCGATCATCTCATCCAGCGCTCCGAGTTCCTCACCAGCTACACGCCCTATCAGCCCGAGATCGCCCAGGGCACGTTGCAATACCTGTTCGAGTTCCAGACCCAAGTGGCCCAGCTGACGGGCATGGATGCCGCCAACGCCTCGTTGTACGACGGCTCCACCGGCACGGCCGAAGCCGTGCTGATGGCTCATCGCGTGACGCGTCGCAGGAAAGCGGTGCTGTCGGGGGGGCTGCATCCGCACTACGCCGATGTCATCGCGACGCTAGCCCATTTCGGTGGCTCGGAGGTGACCGCGGCGCCCCCCGATCCGTTGGGTGCGGAGGACCTGGCAGCGCTGATCGATGACCAGACGTCGTGCGTGGTCGTGCAGTACCCAAGCGTCTACGGAACCATCCGGGATCTGCAGCCAATTGCCGATGCCGCGCATGCCAAGGGCCCATTGCTCATCGTGGCGGTGACGGAGATTTTGGCCTTGGGGCTGCTCAAGTCGCCAGGCGAGATGGGCGCCGACATCGTTGCCGCCGAAGGGCAGTCGATCGGCAACGGGCTGACCTTCGGGGGTCCCTACGTCGGGCTGTTTGCCACCCGCGACAAGTTCGTGCGCCAGATGCCGGGCCGATTGACCGGGGAAACGGTCGATGCCGATGGCCGCCGCGGCTTTGTGCTGACATTGTCGACGCGTGAGCAGCATATTCGCCGTGAAAAGGCCACGAGCAACATCCGCACGAACTCGGGGCTGTGCGCGCTGGCGTTCACGATCCACATGACGTTGCTCGGTGAACGTGGACTGAAGCAGCTTGCCCGAATCAACCATGCCAATGCCTGCGATCTGGCCGACCGGTTGGCCAAGGTTCCGGGCGTGGAGATCCTCAACGGCGCCTATTTCAACGAGTTCACTTTGCGGGTGCGGGGCGATGCCGCCCAGGTGATCGACCGGCTGGTCGATCGCGGCGTGCTGGGCGGCGTTCCCGTCTCCCGCTTCTATCCCGGCAACGCACCGCTGTCGGATCTCATCATCGTGGCCTCGACCGAGATCAACACGGACCAGGATCGCGCGGCCTATGCCCGAGCTTTGGCTGAGGTGCTGGCGTGAGCGCAACCTTGCTGAAAGCGCTGTTTGCCGAACTGGATCGCAGCCGGCCCGGAGCCGAGCCAGTCGGCGCGTTCGCCCGCTCTCTGGGTCAGCTCAGGGCCGAGACGCTGCCGCCCGCCGCCCAGCCGATCTGGCGGGACCTGGTGACCCAGTTGTTCAAAGCCGATCCCCGGAAGCCGCTGCCGGAGACGGCCCTGGCTGCCATGCGCTCCTGGCCCGCGGCCCGCATCCGCGATCTGATCGACCGCTTGCGGCGGATCGAAGCGATCCTCCACGACGCCGAAAACGAGAAGCAGAACGACGAGATCCGCGATGGGCTGCAGCGGCACTATCTCTGACGCGCGGCCTGGCCGAGGAAGTCCCGATTGGAGCACCAGCAATGGCGATGAACAGGCAAGGCCGACCGACCACGCCGGCCACTGAAACAGGCCCGACGCAAGCATCGGATGCGGCGCAAACATACAGCGGTCATCGCGGGCTGGATCACGAAGAGCCGCTGCTGTTCGAGATCGGACGGGCAGAGACGACGGGCGTCGATCTTCCCGCAGCCAAGACCGGCACGCCGCGCCTGGCCGGGCTGGAGCGGCGCACCAGCATCGGCCTTCCGGGGCTCAGCGAACCAGAAGCCATGCGGCACTACGTGCGGCTGTCGCGGAACAACTACGCCATCGACAGCGGTCTCTACCCGCTGGGCTCCTGTACCATGAAGCATAATCCGCGTCTCAACGAGAAGATGGCTCGGCTGCCCGGTTTCGGCGACATCCATCCCTTGCAGCCGCAGCGAACCGTGCAAGGCGCGATCGCTCTCATGGAGGCGCTGGCCGGATACCTGATGGAGCTGACCGGCATGCCGGCTGTCACGCTGTCGCCCAAGGCCGGCGCGCATGGCGAACTCGCGGGAATGCTCACCATCAAAGCGGCTCACGCGGCCCAGGGCTCGACACGCAGCGTGGTGCTCGTTCCCGACAGTGCGCACGGCACCAATCCGGCGACGGCGGCCTTCATGGGCTATCGCGTCAAATCGGTACTGGCGCGGGCCGACGGTACGGTGGCGGCTGACGCCGTGGCGGCAGCGCTTGGGCCGGACGTCGCGGCCATCATGCTGACGAACCCCAACACCTGCGGACTGTTCGAGCCCGAGGTGGCAGAGATCGCCCGCCTCGTGCATGAGGCTGGTGCCTACTTTTATTGCGACGGCGCCAACTTCAATGCCATCGTCGGCAAGGTGAAGCCGGGCGATCTCGGCATCGATGCCATGCACATCAACCTGCACAAGACGTTTTCCACGCCGCACGGCGGGGGCGGGCCGGGCTCTGGCCCGGTGGTGCTCTCGGCAGCGCTCGCGCCCTATGCCCCCCTGCCCTATGCGATGCGCACAGGCGAATCCTACGCGCTGATCGAGCACGCTTCGGCAACGGCCGATGGGCCGCGGCCGTTCGGGCGGCTGACGGCGTTCCATG
>JBKJYG010000581.1:0-5019 GCA_046715905.1 Hyphomicrobiaceae bacterium
ACGTACTTCGGGGCAAACAGACTGCCGTCATTCAAGCGGCCCACGTCCTTGGCGCGATCGACGATGCAGAGGTGCCCGCGCTTGTCGATGAATCCAGCATCGCCCGTTCGCACCCAACCGTCGGCCGTCTTCGTGGCGGCCGTCGCCTCATCGTTTTTGAAGTAATTCAGGAACACACCCCGGCTCTTGAACAAAACCTCGCCCGATGTATCCTCGATTCGGATCTCAACCTGTGGCCCTGGCTTTCCAACTGTCTCGGGAAACACCTCCCCATCAGGCTGCAGCGTAATGAAAACGCTGGCTTCGGTCTGTCCATAGAGCTGTTTGAGATTGATGCCCAACGCACGGAAGAACGCAAACAGCTCCGGTCCGATCGCCTCGCCGGCGGTATAGGCCACACGCAAGTTGCTGAAGCCCATACGGTTGCGCAACGGCGCGTAGACCAGGAGATCACCGATCGCGTACAGCAAGCGCTCAAGCCCGCCGACACGCTGGCCATTGAGGATCTTCATGCCCGACCGCCGCGCCACCCTGAGGAAATAGTCGAACATGGCCCGTTTGACGCGCCCTGCATCTTCCATTCGGACCATGATCTGGGTCAGCAGGGTCTCGAACACGCGAGGCGGCGCGAAGAAATAGGTTGGCCCGATCTCGCGCCGATCCTCGGCAATCGTTTGCGGGCTTTCGGGACAGGCCACGCAGAGCGCGCCCGCGAAGGCCTGAGCGTAGGAGAAGATATGATCGCCGACCCAGGCCATCGGCAAGTAGGCAATCATCGTGTCGTCGACGGTGAAATGATCGAAGGCGTTGGCGTTGACACCCGACAGCACAACGTTGTCGTGGGTGAGCATGACGCCCTTGGGCTGGCCGGTGGTGCCCGACGTATAGAGCACCACGCTGACATCGGAGCCCTTTCCGGCCGCGATACCGGCGAGCCACTGCTCCGCCGCCGCGGGATTGGAACCCCGCTCGTCCCGTCCAAGCTGCTGGATGCTTTGAAAGCTATGCAGATTGGCGGGATCGTACCGTCGAAGCCCCCGCGCGTCATCGAACACAATCTTCATCAGCGACGGGACGTTCTCGGCGATCGATAGCAGCTTGTCGACCTGCTCCTGGTTCTCGACAATCGCCAGCCGCACCTCCGCATGCGCCAGCACGAACGCCATCTCTTGCGCCACCGAGTCCTGGTACAAGGGCACCGGGATCGCGCCGATGCTCTGGGCGGCGGCGAAGGACCAATAAAGATGCGGCCGATTATCGCCGATGATGGCGATCGTATCGCCCCGCGCCACACCCAATTGCTTCAGGCCGATCGCGAGGTCGCGGACCTCGTTGCGGACCTGTCTCCAGGTCCACGTCCGCCAGATGCCGAATTCCTTTTCGCGGAATGCGGGCCGCTGCCCATACGCCCCTGCGTTCCGCAGCAGCAATTTTGGAACCGTGTCGTCACTCCCGGCACGTTTCGCTGACCTGGCACTCACGTCTTTCATTCCTCCAGCCACACCGCATGCAGGGCGTCGGCTTGCTCGCGCTTCGACAGCGCTGTTCTTAGCCGAGACCAGGGACGGACGCAGTGTTGGCCAGGGGCACTATTCACGAATCCGACGTAAGCTCAATACGACTCTAGGTGAAAGGCGGTTCGCTACCAGCCAGGACGAGGCGCCCGGCGATCGGCCAGGGATCGGGCTTGGCCCACGCTCGACAACGTCAAGGCTCAGTCCGCGCCGGACGCCAGGCGTCATCCTTTTTGATCTTCGCCGGCTTCTGGACGGATCCGGTGGTGGCTGGCACGAGCTTCACGCCCGACCTTTGCAGGGGCGCGGTCGAGCCGCCGGACGACTTGGCGATGAACGCTGGCGGACCGCCTGGGCCTCGGCCACAGGTCGCAAGGCGCGCCTGACGGCTCATATCTGGCGGCGGCATCGCGTGTAATGGGTCGAACGGCAGGTCGGCAAGGCGCTGCGACGCCAGCCGCTCGGTGCCCACGTGGTGCGCGAAACCCTGCTCGATCAGGGCGGCGGCGCGCTCCGATCGGGCCGTCTTCGTCGTCGCCCCCAAAATGACGGCCACCACGCGATGCCCGTCGCGCGTGGCACTGGCGACAAGGTTGTAGCCAGCACCGCACGTAAAGCCCGTTTTCATCCCGTCCGCACCCAGAAGCGTCCGGAGCAGATTGTTTTGGCTCACGAATGTACCCTTGTGGATTCTGACCGTGTCGCCGGAAAACACATCCGCCTGCTCGGGAAAGTCCTTGATCAAGGCCATCGTCAGCGACGCCATATCGCGTGCCGTGGTGACCTGCTCGGGGTCGGGCAGTCCGTGCGGGTTCTTGAAATGCGACCGCGTCATTCCGAGCCGCTTGGCATGGGCATTCATCACGTCGGCAAAACCAATTTCGCTGCCGCCGATCAGCTCGGCTAACGCCATCGAGAAGTCGTTTGCCGACCGCAGGATCATCCCCCGCACCGCCTGATCGACCGTCACCTCGATGCCGACCCGCAGCCCGATGCGCGTGGCCGGCTGACCGCGCGCGTGGTCCGAGAGCGGCACCTTCGTGGCCCACGTGATCTTGCCCTTTTTCACCGCGTCGAATGTTGCGTAGGCGGTCATCAGCTTCACGAGGCTGGCCGGAAACCACATCCGGTCAGGCTCCTCGGCAACAAGAACCTGACCGGTGCCCGGCTCAAAAAGAAGGACGGGATTAGCGAATGCGGTGGTCCAGGTGGAGGATAGGGTCAACGCAAGCAGAAGGCTGACTGCTGCGCGCGAAGCGCGACAGCAGGCTCTCAAAGTCACCATGCAAAGCATCCCCGCACCGACCGCAATTGGCGGCACGATACGCGGCGACCGGCGCACGCCTGAGAAGACAAATCGACGCCACGCACCGCAGGTGGCCAGATCGGGCCAACCGTTTGCAGGTCCGTTCGGATAGTGCTCAACTGGCCACAGCCGACACCCGCCCCCTCATGGCAGCCCACGCCGCGCGCCGCGCACACCCCGGAGCAGATTATGGTCAAGATCGCCATTCTCGACGACTATCAGAATGTCGCCTTAAAAAGCGCCGATTGGACCAGCCTGCGCACCGCGCACGAGATCACTGTCTTCGACCGCCATCTCCCCAACGAGGCCGAGGTCGTCAAAGCGCTGGCGCCGTTCGAGGTGCTCGGCATCATGCGCGAGCGCACGCCCTTCCCTCGCCGGGTTTTCGAGCAGCTTCCCAACCTCAAGCTTCTCGTCACCACCGGCATGCGCAATGCGTCCGTCGATATGACGGCGGCGGCCGACCATAACATCACCGTTTGCGGCACGGATGGCGGCGGCCACGCTACCGCGGAGCTGGCCATGGGGCTCATCATCGGGCTGGCGCGCAACTTCCACGTCGAGCTGGCGAACATGCGCGAGGGACGCTGGCAAACGACCATTGGCAAAGACCTCAAGGGCCGCACGTTGGGGCTGCTGGGCCTGGGCAAGCTCGGCAGTCAGGTGGCGCAGTTCGGTCGCGCGTTCGGCATGAAACCGATCGCCTGGAGCCAGAATCTCAAGCCTGAGGATGCGGCCGCCAAGGATGTCGAAGGCGTGGAGAAGGACGAGCTGTTCCGCCGGTCTGATTTCATCTCGGTGCATCTGGTGCTGTCGGATCGCTCGCGCGGGCTCGTCGGCGCACGCGTGCTCGGCCTGATGCAGTCGACGGCCTACATCGTCAACACGTCGCGTGGGCCCTTCATCGATGCCGAGGCGTTGGCCAACGCCTTGAAGTCAGGCCAGATCGCCGGCGCCGGGATCGATGTCTACGATGTCGAGCCGCTGCCCGTCGCCGCTGCCCTGCGCCGGGAGCCGCGCGCGCTGCTCACGCCGCACATCGGCTACGTTACCGAGGAAAGCTATGCGCTCTTCTTTCCCGACATGGTCGAGAACATGCACGCCTGGTTCGCCGGCAAACCGGTGCGCGTTCTCACCTGAAGCCTGCCCGCGCCACGTCCGCTTCGTTGGATCTAACCTAGGGCTACCCGCATGAGCACGGCCATACGCACGCAGACGGAGGGCGCGGTGCGTGTCATCACGATCGATCGCCCCGACAAGATGAATGCGCTCGATTTCGCGGCGCACGAGGAGCTGATCGGCGCCTTCAAGGACTCCGACGCTGACGCCGACGCCCGCGTCGCGGTCATCACGGGGGCGGGTGATAAGGCCTTTTGCGCCGGCGCCGACCTCAAAACCTATACCCTGGCTTTCGCCACCGCGTCGGCGCCCGAATTCCGGGAGCGGTTCGTCAATGGCAATGGCCTTGGCGGCATCACCCGCGGACTGGACATCAACAAGCCGATCATTGCAGCCGTGAATGGCTTTGCCATCTCGGGCGGACTCGAGATCGCGCTGGCGGCAGATTTGCGCTTTGCCTCCGACACGGCGGAGTTCGGCCTGCAGGACAGTCGCTGGGGCTTTCATGCCTGCGACGGCGGTCTCGTGCGCCTGCCGATGATCGTGGGGCTCGGCAACGCCATGGAACTGATCCTGTCGGGCGAGCGCATCGGCGCCGAGCACGCCCTTCGCATCGGTCTCGTCAACCGCGTCTGGCCGGCTTCCGAGCTGCTGCCGCGAACGCTCGACTACGCAAACATGCTGGCCACCCGTGCGCCCCTCTCGCATCGGCTGGCCAAGGAGACAATGCGGCGCTTCGTTGGGCTGAGCCTGGCGGAACAGCTCAAGGCCGAGATCCGGTCCTTCCAGGACCTTGGCCAAAGCGAGGATCTGGCCGAAGGCACCGCCGCCTTCGCCGAGCGACGCCAGCCAAAGTTTCGGGGGAGGTAGAGTCGGCTGAGGCCGCGCTCCAACCGCGATGCCCGCGCAAGGCCGCTACGTGGCATTTGAAGCAAACGCGCGCGAGGCAAAAACAGCCGTGCGCGCCCCACCTACCCAGGCCGCACCTGACCCGTGCCGCGCCGTGAAAATTTAGCCGCATCTCAGCCTCCTAACAGGCTTAAAATTTGCTTACCATACTGGCCAAAACGCCATGGCGAA
>JBKJYG010000582.1:0-3135 GCA_046715905.1 Hyphomicrobiaceae bacterium
AGCGCTGCTGATCGGCGGCTGGGCGGTGGCGTATGCGGCCCTTGCCCTCGCCATCGACCGCCGGTGGCGCGCCTCGCCCGAGCGGCTGCGTGTCGTCGAGGCGCGCGTGGCAGCGGGCTCGGGCTGAGGCCGATGCCGGGGCGGCAGCTTGAGTCTCAAGGTCAGTACGTTGCGCGGCCGCCTGAGATATCGAGCACCGAGCCGGTCGTGAACGAGCAGTCCTCCGACGCCGCGTAAGCCACCAGGGCTGCAACCTCGTCGACGGTGACGAAGCGGGCGCGGGGGATCTTGGAGAGCATGTAGTCGATCTGGGCCTGCGTCATCTGGTCGAAGATCGCCGTCTTGGCCGCGGCGGGCGTGATCGCATTGACCGAGATGTTTTTGTCGGCGAGTTCCTTGGCTAGCGACTTGGTCAGCGCAATCACCCCTGCCTTCGAGGCCGAGTAGTGCGCCGCGTTGGGATTGCCCTCCTTGCCCGCGATCGAGGCGATGTTGACGATGCGCCCGTAATTCTGCGCGATCATTCCCGGGACCACGGCCTTGCAGCAGAGGAACGGGCCGTCGAGGTTGATGCGCATCACGCGCCGCCACTCCTCGACCGTCTGCTCCCATGTCGGCGCGTTGCGGCCCGCGATGCCGGCATTGTTGAGCAGGATGTCGATGCGGCCGAAGTCTTTGAGGGTGGCGTCGCGGGCTCTCTCGATCGAGGTCAGCTCCGTCACGTCCGTGGTGTAGGCCCGCGTGCCCTGCCCGAGGGCAGCGGCCGTCTTCTCCGACAATCCAGCATCCAAGTCCCAGATGGCGACCTTGCCGCCCGAGGCGATGAAGCGTTCGGCGGCGGCCCGGCCGATGCCCTGCGCGCCACCGGTCACGACCGCAATGCGGCCCTTGAGATCAATCGCATTGGCCATGGGTCATCTCTCCTGCAAGGTCTGTGCGTGACGCTGCGGCGGACTTTATGGGAGGCGCAGGCGGCGCGCCAGCCGCTCCCACAATGGTTACGGAAAACGGCGGCGCAGCTCGGCCACCTGCTCCCGCGTCAAGGCGCGAACCGGCTCGCGCCGCAGCATGAGAAAGAGGCGTGCCGTTTCCTCGAGCTCCTCGATCGCATCCTGCGCCGCCGACAGCGAGCTGCCCGCGACCACGGGGCCGTGATTGGCCAGCAGCAGGGCCTGATGCCGCGAGGCGAGCCGCCCGACGGCGTCGGCCAGCGCCGCATCGCCGGGGGGAAAGTAAGGCACCAGCGGAAGCGTCCCGATGCGCATCACGTAATAGGCCGTGAGCGGCGGCAGACAATCGGCCTGATCGATGCCGTCGAGGCAACTGACGGCAACCGAGTGCGTGGAATGCAGGTGGACCACGGCTCCCGCGCTCGCCCGCTCGCGGTACATCGTGGTGTGCAGGAACGCTTCTTTGGTTGGCGCGTCGCCCGCGAGCCGCTGACCACTGGCATCGAGCTTCGACAGCCGCGCTGGGTCGAGGGTGCCCAGCGAGGAGCCGGTGGGGGTCATCAGCCAGCCGCCGTCGGGCAGCTTCACCGAGATGTTCCCCGTCGAGCCATGGGTCAGCCCGCGATTGAACAGCGACGCGCCCGCGGCGCAGATCGTCTCGCGGAGCTTCGTCTCGGCGCTCATGCCAGCAACTCCCAGGCTTTGACGAAGAAGTCGGGTGCGCCGAAGTTGCCGCTTTTCAGCGCCAGCACGAGATCGTGGCCGACGGCGCGCGTCCAGGGAACACCCGGATCGATCTCGGGGCCAATCTGAAGGGCAGCGACGCCGAGCGCATTGACCACGGCGCCCGAGGTCTCGCCGCCGGCCACGATGAGGCGTGTGAAGCCCGCCTTGACGAGCAGCCGCGCCACCGCCGCCAATTCCCGTTCGACGAGGGCACCGGCAGCCTCGCGTCCCAGCCGCGATTGCACCGCTTGGACGGTTGCGGGATCGGCGCTCGAGTAGATCAGCACCGGGGCCGATGCCGGCTGCGCCTGCGCCCAGGCAGCGAGGTTCGTCGCGCTCTGCGTGCCGGCCTCCAAGGCGATCGGGTCGACCGCCAGCGCCGGGATGCCGGCCTTGCGGGCCGTGGTGACCTGCTCGCGCGTCGCTTGCGAGCAACTTCCAGCGATGATGAGCGCACGCCCCTGCGGCGCGCTGAGGCTTGTGGGCGGGCTCGACGGCTGCATGAGCCCCGCCTTGACGAAGTTACCCGGCAGTCCGAGCCCGATGCCCGAGCCGCCGGTGATGAGCCGCATGTCGGCCGCAGCCGTGCCCATGTCGACCAGATGGCGATCGGTGATGGCGTCGACGATCACGAACCGCTCCCCGCGCGTGCGCGCCGCCGCGAAGCCTTGGCCGATGGCGGCAGCGCCTTGGTCCACGACCGAGAACGGGATGAGGCCCACACGGCCCTTGGTCTGGCGCTGCAGCACGCGCACGAGATTAGAATCGCGCATCGGCGTCAGCGGGTGGTCCTTCATCGGGCTCTCGGAGAGCGGCACGTCGCCCACGAACAGGTTGCCCATGTAGACGGTGCGTTTGTTGGTCGGGAACGCCGGACAGGCCAGGGCGAGATCGCTGCCGAGACGGGCCATCAGCGCTTCGGCGACCGGGCCGATGTTGCCCGCGTCCGTCGAGTCAAAGGTCGAACAGTATTTGAAGAACAACTGACGCGCCCCGCGAGCCAACAGCGCTTCGGCGCTTTCGAGCGACAAGCGGATCGCCTCATCGACCGGGCAGGTGCGCGTTTTCAGCGCCACCACAATCGCATCGTAGTCCTCGAGCGGCATGGAGGCCTCGGGAACACGCATCACCTGCAGCGTCCGCATGCCGGCGCCCGTCAGCATGATGGCGAGATCGGTGGCGCCGGTCAGGTCGTCGGCGATGCATCCGAGCAGCATGGGTCGCGATCCTCATCCAAAAGCTTTCCTGAGATGCCATCGGCGAGCCCCGGAGCGCAAGTCCTGCGCACCCGCCGCGTGCCGCCGCCAGCCCTCAACGGGGAGCCGTTCAAGCCTGCTCGAAGCAGCGGTTGACGAGGCCGGGTGGCTCTGCCGTTATGGCGAAAACGAAGATCCGAAGGAGCGAACGATGCGCAACGCCCCGACCAAGGCACCCTTAGGCTTGGCTGCTGCCCTGATGC
>JBKJYG010000583.1:0-2719 GCA_046715905.1 Hyphomicrobiaceae bacterium
ACGGATTTCTCTCCAGCCGGGCGCAATGGCGCGCCAATCTCCCCGTACTGACCCGGTTCAGCCGCCCGGTCCTGCTCGAGCTTCTGGGCCACGGCCGATCGCCCGCTCCAGTCGAATCTGAGGCTTATTCGGTCGCCAAGTACATCGCGGCCTTCGACGCGATTAGAAACGAGCTTGGCTGTCAGCGTTGGGTTGTTTGCGGGCAATCGTTCGGCGCCGGGCTGGCCATTCAATACGCACTGCAATGTCCCGAACGCGTGCGCGGCCTCATCTTTACGAACTCGATATCAGCCCTTTCGGCCCCCGGCGACGCAGAACGCGAGGCAGCTCAACGCGAGAGGGTCGAGATCATCGAAGCTGGCGGCAAGCAGGCGCTCCAGAAGCTGCGCATCCATCCCCGCCACGCCAAACGTTTTCCTGATGCCATCAAGGCGGAGCTGGTCGCGGACGCCGATATGCTCGAGCCCAAGGCCATCCTGCGTTTGATCGGCCTGACGTCGCCCGATCTTTCCATTGCGAACCGATTGACCGAGATCCGCGTGCCGGCGCTGCTCGTCAACGGAACGTGGGAAAAACGCTTCCAACCCATGCGGGATCGCGTTGCCGCGTTGGTGCCTCAAATCCAGATTGCCGATCTGACCGGCGGTCATTCCGTCAACATTGAAGCCGCATCCGGTTTCGATGCTGCGGTGAAAACTTTCGTCGCGGGGCTCCCCGATTGAGCTTGCGCGCAACCCGCCGGAGCGCTGGCGCATTTCAATATGCCGAGCGATCGTCGGCCGATTATAGCTTGCAGCCGGTGGAATTATGCTGATCCTCTAGGGGATCACCGATGTGAAGGACGCGCGCGCCGTGCAGCCAAAGCCAGAGGATTACGATTTCGACCTCGACGAGGCTCTTTCCGCCGTCGTCGGATTACGTTCCATCGTTCCGGCCGATGCCTTCACCGCCGAATCGCTTGGCACGGAGCGTCTCGGCCATGGCGTTTTGATCCGCCGGGAAGGCGTCGTGCTCACGATCGGCTATCTTGTGACCGAGGCGGAGACAGTGTGGGTCAAGCTCGGCGACGGGCGGGTCCTTCCAGGGCACGTTCTGGGGTATGATCAAGAGACCGGCTTTGGCCTCGTACAATGCCTCAGTCGCGTCGACTTTCCCGCTCTGCCGCTTGGCACCTCGGCCACGATCAACCTCGGCGACCCCGTTGTCGTCGGCGGCATCGGCGGTCGGCAGAATGCCATCGCCGCACAGATCGTCGCAAAGCAGGAATTTGCCGGATATTGGGAATACGTGATCGATCAGGCGCTGTTCACAGCCCCGAGTCATCCGCATTGGGGTGGGACCGCCTTGATTGGGCCGACCGGGCAACTGCTGGGAATCGGTTCTCTGCAAGTGCAGCAATCGGGGCCAGACGGCCAGACGGCCGATATCAACATGGTGGTGCCGATCGATCTCCTGAAGCCGATCCTGCATGACATCCTCACGCAGGGCCGGCCAAATCGCCCGCCCCGTCCTTGGCTGGGCCTGTTCGCGACTGAGATCGGCAACCGCATTGCAATTGCAGGGGTGAACGATCGCGGACCCGCGAAGGCTGCGGATTTGCGCGCTGGCGACGTGGTCCTCACAGTGAATGGGGAAACTGTCACCAAGCTTGCAGGATTTTTCCGTCAGGTCTGGTCGCTGGGCCAAGCTGGCGTTGAAGTCCCGCTAACCGTGGTCCGCAAGGGGCGCACGCTCGATGTGGTAATCGTCTCGGCCGATCGACGAAGCTTTCTCAAAGGTCCGGTGCTGCATTGATGAAACTTTACTGGTCGTCGCGATCTCCATTCGTGCGCAAGGTGATGCTGGTGGCGCATGAGACAGACCTTGCGGATCGCATCGAGCGGGTACGCACCGTCGTCTCACCGACCAAGCCAAATGCCGAGGTGATGCGTCTCAACCCGCTCAATAAGCTCCCCACGTTGATTCTGGACGACGGTCGGGTGCTCTACGATTCGCGCGTGATCGCCGAATACTTGGATGGTCTGCACGATGGGCAACCGCTGTTTCCATCGGACCCGACACAGCGCTTCGACGCGTTGCGGCGCCAGGCGCTCGCCGACGGCATCATGGACTTTCTGCTCGTCGGGTTGATCGAGGGTCTACGACCCGAAGCGAAGCGGTCGGTCGAACTCCTTTCAGCGCTGCAGCTGAAGTTCAAGGCGGCCTTAGACGCGCTCGAACGCGAGGTCGAGGGCTTGGCCGCAGCGCCGTTCGGGATTGGCCACATCGCTATCGCGGCAGCCCTTGGTTATGCCGATTTCCGGTACGCCCATCACAATTGGCGCGAACAGCGGCCTCGGCTGACCGAGTGGCACCGAACGTTCGCGACGAGACCTTCGTACACCGCAACGGCGCACGCCAACGAATACTGAAGGTTACGACGAAAAACCCCCGAGGCTGCGCCTCGAGGGTTAAAATTTGCATCGTCGGATCGGGGGACGGCTTACAGACCCGTGCCGTCGTTCTTACCGCCGCCCTGCTTCTGAACGCCCAGTGATTTCGATCCGCTGTCCGTGGTATTGGGAGCCGTCGGCGACACACCCGAACCATCGCCTGGGGGCGACACTGGCGTAGTGACTGGAGGCGGGGGTGAGGTCGCGGTCTGAGCCAGCACCGGGCCCGTCATGAGAGCGACGGCGAGGGCGGCTGAAAGCATACGCATGTACGTTCTCCTGTTATG
>JBKJYG010000584.1:0-4295 GCA_046715905.1 Hyphomicrobiaceae bacterium
CAAGGAACTCAACGCGCGCGCCAAAGGCGAGCTCGACGTTCAGTTCTTCGGCGGCACGCTGATCGCGAAAGAACTCGAGATCATCAATGCGGTGAAGACGGGAAACATCGCCCTGGGTAGTCCGGCGGG
Source organism: Hyphomicrobiaceae bacterium (assembly GCA_046715905.1). Lineage (GTDB taxonomy): Bacteria > Pseudomonadota > Alphaproteobacteria > Rhizobiales > Hyphomicrobiaceae. The sequence goes on from JBKJYG010000584.1 coordinate 130, forward strand.
TGCGGCCGCGACCGTGTTCCCGGAGATGGGCGCGCTGCTCATTCCCTATCTCGTCAAGGACTACAAGCAGGCCTACGCTGTCATGAACGGGGCCATTGGCGATAAGCTGAACAAGCAATTCGAGGACAAATACAAGCTCCGAACGATCTTCTTTTACGATTACGGCTTCCGCCATTTCTGGACGAACAAGAAAGCCATCATCGAGCCGAAGGACATTCGCGGCCAAAAAATCCGCGTGCAGCTCGCCAAGGTGTTCTCCGACACCATCAACGGCCTGGGCGGCAACGCCGTTCCGATGGCGTGGGGCGAGGTCGTGTCGGCGGCCAAGCAGGGTGTCATCGATGGCGGCGACCTGCCGATTGCCAACATCGACGCGCTGAAGATCTATGAAGTCTCGAAGTTCTGCTCGCTCACCTACCACAACTACGGACCGACCTGCGTGGTGATGAACCTGGAAGCCTGGAATGGCTTGTCCGACGCCCACAAAAAGTTATTGCTCGATGTCGGCCGCGAGACGCAAGACAAGATCCGCGGGATGATCGAGTCCGTCGATAACCTGGACAGCGCCAAGAAACTGCTCGAGCCAAAGGGGATGACGGTCGTGCAAGGCAACGTCGAGGCGTTCCGGGCGGTGGCCAAGGAGAAGATCTGGCCGGCTTATCGTACGCTATACAGCGGTCTATTCGAAGAGATCGAGAACTTCAAAGCTTGACGTCGCGCGGTCGTGAGTCGTGCGGCCGCATTGATACCCAAGGTTGCATGGAGACAGCAGTGCTGAGCCTACTCGAAAAAGTGCCAAAGTTTGCGGTCACTGTGCTCATCACGCTCGCCATGCTCAATCTGCTTCTGGGCGTCGTGCTACGTTACGTTGTCGGCGGCATCACCGAGTATTTTGATCTCGATCCGGTGCCCTTCACGTGGGTCGAGGAGATTGGCGAGATGACGCTGGCCTGGCTGACGTTGATCGGCGCCGCTATCGGCATCCGTCAGAGGGCGCATTTCACGCTGCATGCGGTCACGCACCTGTTCTCGCCGCGGATGCTCGTGTGGCTCGATCGCATGCATCATGTCGTGATTGCGGGCTTCGGGCTGCTCGCCGCCGTCTACGCGGTCAATCTGTGCCAGCTCAATTGGACCCTGGCCACCCCGGGGCTGCAGATCAGCCTGGCCTTTCTCTATGCGTCAGCCGTGGTTGGCGGCCTGCTGATCGCCGTCTACGCGATCTCAATGATTATAGCCCCTCCGCCACCCGATCCGAACGCTTTGCATTGATCGGGCGGTCCATCCGTCGCCAGCACTGAGATAGGTTTCGAGTGCATCTCACGTAAACGGGGAATCGCTTCATGCTGCTCGCTGCCGTCGGGGTCCTGTTCGTCTTTCTCGTCGTGCTCTCGATGCCGATCGTATTCTCGCTTGGCGCTGCCGGTGTGGCGGGGCTCTGGCTCGGCGGCTATCCGATGCAGCAATTGCCATCGGCCCTGGTTTCCGGGTCCCAGAGCTGGGTGCTGCTGGCCATTCCCGCCTTCGTATTCGCGGGTGGGCTCATGGAGCGGTGCGGCATGAGCCATGCCCTCGTCGAGCTGGCGCGCGCACTGGTGGGCTGGGTGCGCGGCGGCCTTGGCATGTCGGTGATCGTGGTGGCGTATTTTTTCTCCGACATCTGCGGCTCGAAGATGGCCGAGGTGTCGGCACTGGGCTCGTCGCTGATGCCGCCGCTGACCAAGGCCGGGTACAAACGTGAGGATTCAGCCTCGATGATTGCGGCTGGCACCGCCATGGGCATGCTGGTGCCGCCGGCTATCTTCATGATCGTCATCGCCCAGGTCACCAATCAATCGGCCGTTACGCTGTTCCTTGCCGGTTTCTTCCCCGCCTTCGTCATCATGATCTGCCTGATGGTGCTGATCTACTTTCGCGCGCGCAAGTACAATTGGCCGGTTGACGCGCGGCCAAGCTTCTCGCGCCTGGGTCACGCCAGTCTCCATGCGGCCGTGCCCATGGTCGTGCCGGTCGTGATCCTGGGAGGCTTCTTTTTCGGCATCATCACCGCCACCGAAGCCGGTGCGGTGGTCGCGGGCTATGCGTTTCTCGCTGCCAAGCTGTACTACCGCAACGTCAGTTGGAAGCAGATGGCGCTGATTGCCTATGACAGCGCCATCCTGACAGCGTCCGTCGTGTTCCTGCTCGCCGTCGCCTCGATCTTTCAATATCTCATGGGGATACAGGGCGTACCCAAGCTGCTCGGCAACATGCTCGAGCCGTTAAAAGGCCATCCTATACTGTTCTTGTTCGCCACCGCCCTGGTGACGATGTTGTTCGGCATGATTCTCGAGGGACTGCCGGCCGCCGTCGTGCTCATCCCCGTCGTGTTCCCGATCGCGGAGGAGATGGGCATCAATCCCATTCACTTCAACATCGTGCAGACGGCGGCCGTCGGCATCGGACTATTCCTGCCTCCGATGGGTGTCGGATTGTTGATGGCTCTCAAGTTTGCGGACTTGACCGTCGGACAGCATTTCCGCACCTACGTGCCCTATATGATGGCGCTATTCGCGGGTCTTGCAATCATCATTTGCGTGCCGGAAATCAGTCTCACCCTGCCGCGGCTGGCCGGCATGATCCGCTAAAAAGTAGGCTGAACATCCGGGCGGAACATAACGAAAAATCACGCGCTTAGTGAATTCAGTTCACACTTTTGTGTTGACTGCACATCCCTCGGCTGGTCTTTTCCGCTGGCCAGGACGGCAGTGCCCTCACCCACTTCGATGGCCCTGCCAAATCGAAAACCCGCGACGTGAGCACGTTCTGGCGCTGCACGGGGGAGAACACCAAAGTCGAGGACTGAGGCTAACGCGGAAACAACTGTTTCCGTGAGGGGGAGAGGCTTGTCTTCTCACTAATGCTGATGCTCGACGTTCGCCTCGCCACGTCGCACTTGCGTATCGGAGAAGACATTTGCGTAACCTCCTCTCAACAGCCGTGATCGGCACTCTCGCGTCCACGCTCTACGTCGGTGCCGCTCAGGCTCAAGGGACGAGCGGCCTTGCTTCGTTTTATTGGCAAGGTTCGCGCACGGCATCAGGTGCAGCATTCAACCCCAATGGCATGACGGCCGCCCATCGGTCGCTGCCCTTCGGCACAAAGGTTCGCGTGACCCATGCGGGTAACGGCCGATCGGTTGTCGTAACGATCAACGATCGCGGACCGTTCATCGGCGGCCGTATCATCGACCTCTCACGCGGCGCCGCCGGGGTGATCAACATGCACGGGCAGGGTGTGGCCCGCGTGAACATGGTGGTGCTCGGCCGCTGACGTAGCCGAACGAAGCCTAAGGGTTCATCGGACAAGCTGAAGCCGAGAACGAGAACTCTTGCGGGCGCCGTGCTAGCCTTTCGTATAGCCAGCGGCGACCGCAAATCCGGGCATAAGCTCAAGAACGACGCGGGCATGCCACAGGTTTGCCCGTTTCTCCACCCACAAAGCGTGCATGCATCGATTCGCGCTCATCTTTGCCAACGTCATCTTTGCCCACATCGCCCTTTTCTCTACTTCGGCGCTCAGTGCTGAGGCCGGAGCGAAAAACTCAGAGCGCCTGACACCCGCGATCGAGCCCAACCCGGGCTGGCGCACCACAGTGTCCGTCGAGCCTCACGCGCCTTGGCGCCCGCCTCCCCTGACCACACCACGCCTCCTGACGTCGCCTCGCGCCCCTGTCACGGGCTCACTGGTTCCACCTCCCTCGCTCGCAGCGCCCTCCATCGCAGCGCTGCCGTTGCCCAAATCGCACGCGTTAAGCGGGCTGGCCTCGTACTACTGGCAGGATCAAAAAACCGCCAATGGCGAGACCTTCGACAAAACATCCATGACGGCCGCTCACAAGACACTGCCAATGAATTCCCGCGTCCGCGTGATCGATCGCGAGTCCGGCCGGTCGGTGATCGTGAGGATCAACGACCGCGGCCCATTCAAGCCCGGACGGGTGATCGATTTATCGCTGGCCGCAGCCCAAGCCCTGGGCATTGAGCGAAAAGGATTGGCCCAAGTCGACCTGGAGGTGTTGAACAACTAAGCTCATCCTCTGCAAGCTGCGCAGATGGGCGTCGCTCGCGTCGATCGGTTATGCGCGGTTCTCTCATGCGCGGCTCTCAGGCTTCACGTGTCTCCTT
>JBKJYG010000585.1:0-3985 GCA_046715905.1 Hyphomicrobiaceae bacterium
CACGAGCAACGGCGAGCACACGCGGCGGCCCCGCCCTCATCACCTCTCGGGCCTCTACTTGGGGGGCTGGTTTTCAGCAAAGATGTGATCGATGCCGCTGCTCTTATAGGCGAAATCGCCCAGATACTTTAGCTCGAAGCGAAGCATCAGGGTCCGGTCGGGCTTGATGTCCAGCGACGTGTTCTGGATCTGGCTTTCGATGTAGGACATGGTCAGCACGAAGCACTCGTCGGCGTACTTCAACTGAATGGCATCCTGCAGCAGAAAAGCGTTGTCGAGATCGTAACGCAGCGTTCCGCCGATCGACCAGCGATCGGTCAGCTTCAAAGTCGCTTGGCCCAGCACCTCCTGCGGGCTGTGCATCAACCCGATGGCAGGGTCGTCCCGCGTGTAAGAATACATGCCCGTGACGTTGACGGGACCCAACGTCGTCTGGGCCGAAACATCGGTCCGACGGAGCGCGAGATCCGTTTCGTCGAACCTGGATTGGGCGACAAACCGGAAGTAATTTACGGGCGCAAGATAGGCACCAACGACATAATCGGAGCGATCGGTCTCAAGGCCGGTGCGGGGTGAGAAGTTGGTCACCAGCGTGTTGTTCAGCCCGTATGGAACGAGGCCCGGGTCAAGGAATGCATTGCTGCCCGCCAGCAGAATGCTTTGCCCAGCCACCAACCGCGCATAGGCGCCGTTGTGGGCCTGGTAGGTGTACTGCAACCCGATGTTCACACGCGTACCCGTATCGATCCGATCCCAGCCCGAGAACTTGTTGGAGGCAAACAGGATCGTATCGTCGAAAACGACGCTTTTTGCATCCTCGTCGGGCAGCCGCGCCTGCTCAATGTGGGACTGGCGCGCTACGAGTTGCGCCGTCGGCTCGAGGACGTGCGATGCCGCCGCGGTGTGGGCGACGAAGGGATAGGCATAGGTGAGGCCCGCCGCGCCCGTCACGCGGGCCACGGTATCGGCAGGTATCGACACGCCTAGCGCTGGATCGAAGCCGTTGGTGAAGTGGGTCACATCGCCGCGCGCGTTGGCGAAGGGTGTCCATGTCTGGCCGATGCCATCAATGAGCCTGCGGCGCCAATTCGCCTCCATGGTCACGCGCTGTGAATCGGTGCCATCATTTCGCGTCAGGTTGACGGCATTGGCATTGAAGGCCAACTCGCCGCCCAGCACAGGCTTGCCGGCCACGTAATTATAATCGATGACGGGCAACACCCACGACTCGGTGGACGGGCGCGCATCGAGCAGCAGGCCGCCGAACTGATAGAACGTCATGGCGAAGTAATTGCGGTCACTCTGGCCCTGCAGAAAGGCGGTGTTGACGCGATCCGTCTGCAAGATGTTGTCGAGCCGGTAGAAACGCCGGAACGTTTCGTCGCTCTCGAGTGTCACGTCCCAGCCGAAACGCCACCACGAGGACAGTGAGAAAAGCCCCTGCGTCTGCATGCTGCCGCGCCAGCCATCGAGTTTAGCGCGGCTTGCTGCATCGAGCCCGTCGAGCGTGTTCGCGTCCTGGTCAATGCCGGCGAGCTTGACCGTGTACTGACCCTTGATGCCGCCGACCGCGACCTTTTGCCCCCAATCGCCCATATACAAGACACCGTGCTTGGTCAGGTACTCGGGGTGGAACAGGAAATCGTAGTTGGGCGAAAGGGCAAAATAGTAAGGCACGACGACGCCCCCTCCGAGCGTCGACGATGATTTGTATTGGGGAGCCAGGAAACCGGTTTGCCGCTTCACCGAGGGATCCGGGTGAGTGAAGTAGGGAACGTAAAGGATCGGCACTCCGAAAATCTCGAACTGCGCGTCCTGGTAGCTGATCGAGGCGGCCTGCTGATCGTGAATGATCCGCTGGGCGCTGATGCACCAGAGCGGCGGCTTGCCAGGATCGCTCTTGCAGGCCGTAAACTTGCCTTGCTCGAACTCCGTGATATTGCCGTCCTTGCGCACGGCGCGCCGCGCCGCGATGCGGCTGTCGTCCTTGCCGATCAGGCTCAGGCTTTGGATGAACGCGTCCCGGAAATCGGCCGTCGTATCGATCTTCTCGCCGCGAACGATGTTGCCGTTCGGCTCCTTGATCTGGGCGTTGCCCTGGGCCGTCAGCGAGTTCGAGTTCTGATCATAGATGACTTGGTCGGCCGTCAGGACGTACTCGTTGAAGTAGATCTCCACGCTGCCGCGGGCAATGACACGGTTGTTACGGGTGTCGTAATCGAGTTCATCCGCCTGCAGGTAGAGCGGCTGGGCCTTGTCGATCTTCTTGATCGGGCCACCGAGGATCCCGCCCTTTTGAGCCGGGAAGCTCGATTTTGGACCTTTGGTTGATGTGAGGGCGCTGGGATCCTGAGCGGCGGCTGGATGCGGGAGGGCCAGTAGAACGAGGACCAGCCCCAGGGCGAGCCTCGCCAGCGCCGCTGCGCAGGCAAGACGCAGAGAACCACCACGATCGCTGGACTTGCGTCCAGTCGAAGCATCCCCCGTCCGGGTCTGCGGGCGCGCGCTACGCGTCACTTAACCGTCCTCCTGGCGCAACAGCACCGTCAACGCGCCGCAACAGGCAACTGCAACCGGAACCCAGACCACCAAGATCGGTGGCGCCAGGCCAGCCGTGCCAAATTGCCGAGAAACCTCGGATAACAAGAAGAATGCAAATCCCCCGATCATTCCCGTGATGACCATAGTCTGAGTGCCCCCCGAGCGGAAGGACCGCAAAGACACAGTTGCAGCCAAAAGGACCATCACCAGAAGCAGCAGAGGACGGGCCAAAAGAAGCTCGTATTGTACGCGGAAGCGATGCGAAGGAAGCTTAGCCTTTTCAGTGACTTCGATAAGACCCGGCAGCTCCCAGACAGAGACCGAAAGGGCGCTGCCGAGGGCGTCGGCGACGCGCTCTGGCGTAAGGTACGTGCTCACCGTATAGGTGTCGAAATTCTCGGGCTCCTGACCGACCCTGGCCACCAGGGCTTTGTCGATCTGCCAATACCCATCCTGGAGGTGCGCGCTGGCGCCGTCGATCCGCTCGACAAATCGGTTTTGACCGTCATACAGGACCAGCATCACGCTGCGCAGCCGCCGCCCGTCGCCCGATACCGAGCCCGCATTGAGCACCGAGGCGCCGTCGACGCCATCCTGGCGCAGCCAAGCTCCGCTGCCCTCGTTGCGAAGCAGATTGGCCTCCCGGCCAAACGCCTCGGCAAACAGCCGCTCCGATTCGATGCGGGCGGCCGCGGCAAGTGGATTGTAGAGGGTGACGGCAAGCACACCCAACAGAAATGCGATGACGGCGCCGGGGCGCACGAACTGCCAGGCCGACATGCCGGCGGCGCGCATCACGGCCAATTCGGATTTCCGATTGAGCAGCAGCAAGGCTCCGATGGCGCCGACAAGCACGCAAAACGGCAGCAGGATCTCCGTATAGGCCGGCAATCTCAGGATCGCCATCCACGCGATCTGGAACGACGGCACGCGGCCGAATTTGCCCGATTGACGCAGCAGCTCGACAATGTCGATCATAAAGATCAGCACGGCACACAAGGCAAAGGTGCCCGATATGGTCATCAGAAACCGACGCGCGATGTAGCGGCGCAGTGTTTTGGCGCGCATTACGGCCTCACCGGCCGGCGAAGCGGCGGCGGCCGCCGCACGAGACGCTGCAACACTTGGCCCGTGGCTGAGCCCGCGTTGCCCAGGGCACGGGACAGACGGCCGCGGGGCTTTGGATGCATGCGCCGGCGCGAGAGCAGCAGGGCTCCCAGGATCGCCAGTGTCGGAATGGCGTAAACGATCCAGACCGCCGACGGGCGCAAGGCCACGATATTGGTCCCAGCCAGACCACCGAGCCGGCAACCCGCCGCCAGCAGAAAGGCCGCGACGATTGCCTCTACCCGGTTCTGCCGCGTGGTTTGCGCTTGCCCGATGAATGCGACCGCCAGCAGCGCGAAGGCGAAGGGATAAAGCGCACTGGAAAAGCGCTCATGCA
>JBKJYG010000586.1:0-4391 GCA_046715905.1 Hyphomicrobiaceae bacterium
CATCTAGAAGGTGTGAGCTCTTAGAATTACGCCAACGTCCGATGATGGCCGATATTGCAGAGTGTTCTGCGGTCTGGTTGATGACTGAGATCTCGTTTTTCGAAATCCAGTCCGCACCCGAAGTCCGCACCTCCTTTGCCCCACTCGCCCCTTGCGGAGCAGTGACTGCGACGCACCCTTACCAACGCACATAACGCAACGGAACCTTACACAACACCGCCCACCTCCGGCGGTGGCTGCGCAGTCACATCCCAATCCGAACGGCGCCGCCATCGACAGGGATGTTGGCGCCGCTGATATAGGCAGCCAGGGGCGAGGCCAGGAACGCGGCGAGCGCACCAAGCTCCACCGGTTCGCCGAAGCGGCCGGCCGGGATATTCTCGCGGATGTACGCGGCGCGGTTGGCCTCCGTCGGGTGCAGCTTCTCCAGGATCTGGATGGAGTTGATGCGGCCCGGCGCGATGCAGTTGACCGTGATGCCGTGGGGGCCGAGCTCGAATGCCTTGGCGCGCGACCAGCTGTGCAGGGCCGCCTTCGCTGCACCTGCGCCGTTCACAGCCTTGCCATAGACGGCACCGGTGATGTTGATAATACGGCCGAAGCCCTTAGCCTTCATGGGCTCGGAGACCAGTTTCGTCAGACGGCGGGCGGAGGAGAAGTTCAACTCCATCGCCTCGTCCCAGAACTCCTCGGTCTCCTCGCCGGTCAAGGGCCTCGAACTACCAGCATTGTTGACGAGAATGTCGATCTGGGGGCCGAGACCGTCGAAGGCCGCTTTCGCGATAGTCGCTGCGCCGGCCTCGGTCGAAACGTCTCCGGTCACCAGGACCGGAGCCGGGGCTCCAAGCGCAGCCAGGTGGCGTGCGACGCTTTCGAGCCGCGCCCGATCCCGGCCGGCCAGCGCCAGCCGCACACCTTCGCGGCCAAGACACTCGGCGATGCCGGTACCGATGCCGGCGCTGGCGCCCGTCACCATCGCCGTGCGTCCCTTCAGCTGGAGATCCATATGCCTGTTCCCTTATTAACGATGGTTCATTTTCCGGCGATCCTATCATCAGGGCAACGGTGCCGGCAGACAGCAACGCCGCTCACCCTTCTGGCTCTAAGCAGGAAGTCGAATTTCGGAGCGGAACTCGCCAACAACAACTTGCAGGGCGTGAAGCTACCTGACTGACGTCGGCTTGCTCTGCTTTGTGGCGTTCTAATTTGGTACTTAATACGAGAGAGCTGAGGCGCCGACGAACATGCCATCTATTCAAGTTTGATGTTGGCCGCCTTGATGAGGTCACTTGTGGATTTCCGTTCCGCGTCATGGAAGGCTACTAACTCGGCTTGTGTCGACGTGACCGGGAGGCTGCCGCTGAGCAGCAATCGGGCCGGCACATCGGGTGCCTTCGAAATATCCGTCACCTTGGCGTGAAGGGCTGCGACGATGGACGGAGGCATCCCTGCGGGCGCCCAGATGCAAACCACAACGGCACATCGGAATTGGGATATCCGGCTTCCGTCAGTGTCGGCACATCCGGGAATTCGGGACTGCGGGTGCTGTGATTGACGCACAACATTTTGAGCTTGCCGGCCTTCGCGGATGGATTGGTGGTCGGGTCGTTCATGAAGTGAACCGTGCCGGCCAAGAGATCGTTCAAGGCGTCGGCGAGTCTTTCAGCCCAGAATCGTGCGAGATTATCGGTTCCGCCGCCAGCACCAAAAGGAACGATGAATTTCACCGGTTTGTTTGGCCAGGACACTTGCGCACCGACTACGGCCGGAAAGGTTGAAAGACTCGCGCCAGCGCTCCCGGCGAGCTGCAAAAATGTGCGCCTCCGCATGCTGCCACCCTCCGGCTTTATTGTTGTTTGGGTCGCCAGCATGGAAGAGGCGGGTGGCTGCCGTCAATGTTGGCGAAAGCTCGCCTCTAAGCGCCTCGGCCATCGGCGGGCATGTCCGGTATAGGAGGTCGAACACTCGCACCAATCCATCAATCGACGTGCTGATAAAGTGCGGGGGACGACGTCGGCTAACTCTGCACATCAGCCGTCAAGGTATTGAGGTGCGACGCGAATGACCCCACCAACGGACCTCGGCCCTGATCGCTCAGGCTCGCTTGCGGCCAACTAACGGAGTTAGCGAGTTTGCCACCGCTCTGGTTTGCTCCACAAATAGCCGAACGACCGGACTGAGCGTTCGATTTCGCAGCTTGAACAGAGCGATTGGTACCGGCGGAATGCCCAGATCGACCTGCAATGCTTTGAGCGACCAAGCCTTGGCGTAATATCGCAGCGTTGAGCTATGCATGATGGTGAGGAACCTGCCCGTTGCCAGCAATTGCATGCGCACGTGCATCGAGAATGATGTGACACTCTCGCGGGGTGGTTCGATCCCGATCGCTTGCAATGCCTTGGAAAAATGCGCCGCAATCAGCGAGTCGGTAGGGAACATGATCCACGGTTCCTGCGCGAGGTCAAGCAACGTTAGCTTGCGGCTGCGGGCCCACCGGCTGCGGGCACCAGCCACGACGAAAAAATGATCCTTGCAGAGGACCTCCATCTCGACGTCAGCGTCGTGGAGGGGCCGCAAGACCCGTCCGATCATCAGATCGAGGTTGCGCTCGTTAAGGTCACGGAATTGCTGCTCGCCTGGTTGGGCATTGACGGCGCGCACGACAACCCGGGGGTGCTGCCGCGTCATGCGATCAATAATGGCCGGCACGAATCCCGCCATCAAAGATTCAGGACTTCCAATACGCACTTCTCCGGCACCGGGGTCCGCAAGGAACTCAATGTCTCTGATGCCCTGCTTCAGCTCGTCAAAAACGATATGCCCACGTGCGAGGAGTGCGTGCGCGTAGATCGTGGGTTGAACACCCTTTGTGCTGCGATCGAGAAGGCGAACCTGGAGCGCATCCTCCAGGATCGCGACGGATTCAGAAACTGCGGGCTGGGACATGCCGAGCTGCCTGGCGCCCTTCGCCATGCTGCCGCATTCGACGACAGTCGAAAGAATGTGAAGATCGCGCAACTTAAGGCGCCGACCGATGAGGCTGTCCCAGCCCGCTTCGCGTTTGACCATCGGTTTTACCTATAGAGCTAGAGGCAATAAAGCCATTCTCCTTTTAACACATCGTCCCTACCCTGGCTGCTCTTGCCAGGGAAGTCACAATGACCACCACCGCTGCGTTTGCGCCGTTGCCTGGACGCCGCACATGCAGGCGTCGGTATTGCGCCCGCCGTGCCCAGGTTCGAGTCATCGAACAACGAAACGCCGGCAAAGAGCGGCGCCAGCAGGGTCGACCGTCATGCTGACACGACGCAAATTCATCGGCTCAACACTCATTGCAGGCGCGGCGCTTGCCACCGGTGCGCGGCCCGCGCAGACGCAGGCCGCCAAGCGCATGATCGTCGATGCGCAGGTGCATTTGTGGAAGGCGGATTCGCCGGATTACCCCTGGGAGCAGGGCGCCAAGCCGCAGCTGCCGGAGCCTTTCACCATCGAGCGGGCGCTGGGCCTGATGGATGAGGCCGGCGTCGACCGCGTAGTCTTCGTGCCGCCGGGCCTGAACGACCGCAACGACTATGCACTCGAAGCCATCAAGCGTTATCCCAACCGTTTCGGAGCCATGGGCCGCATTCCTCTGCAGGACCCGAAATCGGCGGCGCTGGTGCCGACCTGGAAACAGCAGCCGGGCATGCTCGGCGTGCGCCTGACTTTCGTCACGCCCCCGACGCGAGCCTGGCTCTCCGACGGCACCGCCGACTGGTTTTGGCCAGCAGCTGAGAAAGCTGGGCTGCCCATCATGTTTCTTGCGCCCGGCGAGGTTCCCAAGTTCGCCCGCATCGCGGAGCGCCAACCGCAGCTTATGCTCATCATCGATCACATGGGCTTGAAATCATCGAGCCGGACCAACAGGAACACCGAGATCCCGGCGACGGCGATTGATGAAGCCATTGCGCTCGCCAAATATCCCAACGTCAGCATCAAGTTGTCTGGTGCGGTCGGCAATTCGCTCGAATCATATCCGTTCCGCGACATGGCGGTGCACCTGCAACGTCTATTTGATGCCTACGGTCCTCAGCGCTGTTATTGGGGTACCGACATCACGAACTCGTTCGCCAAAGCGAGCTATCGCCAGCGCGTCACGCATTTCACCGAAGAGCTGAGCTTCCTGTCGGAAAGCGACAAGGACTGGGTAATGGGACGCGCGATCCTTGCGCGCCTGAATTGGGCCTGATCGTCCTAGCTAATGGGCGATCCCCGAAGTCTACGACATTTTTCGTTGACATCGCCACGACGAACCTTGAGTTCAAAGTGCGCGGCAAGGATCTGATCGGCCGCCAGAGCCAGACGCTCGTGCGATTTCCTGGGCTCGGTTGGAAGGTGGTTTCGGCGCATGT
>JBKJYG010000587.1:0-3757 GCA_046715905.1 Hyphomicrobiaceae bacterium
GCACGAGGCCGTGCGCCGCGTCAACGTCGTGCCTCACGTGCGACACCGCCGCTTGATTTCGATGCCGAGTTCGCGCGCGACTTCGCTGGACAGCATAGTGCCGCGCGAAATTTGGGCGGGAGACAGCCCCGCCGACGCGCCGGCCTTCAAAACGGCTGGACCCGCCTCAGCCTCGCGGCGACCGATCGCCAATTCCTCGCACGTGAGGTCCTTCTTGCGACCTTTGTAGGCGAACAGGCGCACCCCCGATGCATAGGCATGCGCGGGGGCTGGCTCGCGTACCCATCGTCGGTCGCGATCGGCAATCATGCCCTTCAGCGCGCCCTGCCGGCGGTCGACACAGTCCTTGCTGTCATCGACACACGACAGACCTGGCCGCAGTTCAGCGGCCGGGTCCACCGCCGCGGTCGAGCAGCCGCCAAGCAGCGTCAGCATGCAAGACAGCCCAACCCCTCGCCCAAGTGCGCACCGACCGCTGCCCCCTTGCATGCTTCCCCTCTTGTGAACCCTTTCCCGAGGCCATAAAACCGGCACGTGGCGGCGGTAAGGCGAGCCTGTCGGCGGTTGGACGAGCCGTTCTCATCCCCGCGGGCTGATCAAGACTCGATGGCAGGCGAACGACCACCCGGGGAAACGTCCTCACGACTTCGAGCCAGCCGCAGCTTGGATGAACACGTTGAGATCAACCCAGAGAGGACTCCCATGACGCATGCCATCTGTGTGCACAAGGTCGGCGGGCCCGATGCCCTGCAATACGAGACCGTAGAGGTCGGCGCGCCGGGCCAAGGTCAGGTCAAACTCAAGCAGCATGCCATCGGCGTCAATTATATCGATGTCTACCTTCGGACGGGGCTTTATCCGCAGCCCTCATCGCCCTTCATCCCGGGCATGGAAGGCGCGGGCGAGGTCATGGCTGTCGGCGCCGGGGTCACGGATTTGAAAGCCGGAGATCGGGTCGCCTATGCAGGCCCCGCGGGCGGCTACGCTTCCGAGCGACTGATCGCGGCCGACCGGCTGGTCAAGCTGCCCGAGGACATCGATTACAAGACCGGCGCGGCCATGATGCTGCAGGGCATGACCGTGCGCTATCTCATTCGCAAGACCTACAAGGTCGGACCCGACACCACGCTGCTGTGGCATGCGGCGGCCGGCGGCATCGGGCTCATTGCCTGCCAGTGGGTCAAGCACCTTGGCGGCACGATGATCGCCACCGCGGGTGGACCCGAGAAGGTCAAGCTGGCCCTCAAGGCGGGTGCTACGCATTGCATCGATTACAAAAAGGAGAACTTCGTCGAGCGCGTGAAGGAGATCACCGGCGGCAAGATGTGCGACGTGGTCTACGACTCGATCGGCAAAGACACGTTCCCGGCCTCGCTCGACTGCTTGAAGCCGCTGGGCCTGTTCGTGACCTTCGGCAATGCGTCCGGGCCGATCGAGGCGTTCAACCCGGGCGTGCTGTCGGCCAAGGGCTCGCTCTACGTGACGCGCCCCTCGCTGGGCAATTACACGGCCTCGCGCGCGGATTTGATCGAGACGGCCACCGAGCTCATGGACGTCGTCAAGAAGGGCGTGGTGAAGATCAACGTCAACCATACCTACGCTTTGAAGGATGCGGCGCAGGCGCACCGCGATCTGGAAGCCCGCAAGACCACGGGATCGATCATTCTCATCCCCTGATCGGCGCCCTCGAGGCACAACGTTCGCACTCTGCACCCGTCCCGAACCTTTCGGGGCGGGGTTTTCGCGTGGCATCAGCGACCAAATTGGAAATGGTGCTGCCAGTGAGGATTGAACTCACGACCTCTCCCTTCATCACACCTGCACTTTCGTGCCCGCGTCAGGCTTTGACGCGTTCGTGCGCTGGACCATCCCTTCATCATCGGTTTTGGACGCCCAAAACCCTTAGATGCCACCCGTCTGGCCTCTACACCGTCCCGCAGCCTTCCGGCCGGCGGGCTTGGCTCGGGATTGCCGTCGGCTGATCCGGACGGTTTCCCCGAATTTGGGCGGTTTAACCCCGATCGTTTCCGGCCGGGCAGGCAAAATCTACCAAGGGAGTGCTCTACCACTGAGCTACGGCAGCATCTTCGATTGCGCAGCGTTGGGAGCCGTCGCCGGCCCGCTCAACGCGCACCCGTTAACTGCCACAGCGCCCTGCCACACGCAAGCCGCGGGTTGACACTCGTTCGTTGTTCCTATTATGTTCTCGTCGCACGCCCGCAGCTCCAATCCGGTTTCGGCCCCGCATGCCCTCATCCCGCACATTGATCGATCCTGACCGGCGCGGGGGCCGCGGCGCCCGCTCCAATCGCACCAGCCGCTACGACCAGCAGACCAAGGCCGAGTTCGACGACGGCTGGGAGACGCTCGGCACGCTCGACGATTTCCGCACGACCGTGCAGCACGAGCAGGCCAAGACCATCATCGCCCGCAACGATAGCCCGGATATCTCATTCGAGCAGTCGATCAACCCCTATCGAGGTTGCGAGCACGGCTGCATCTATTGCTACGCGCGGCCGACGCACTGCTATCTGGGGCATTCCGCCGGCCTCGACTTCGAGACCAAGCTCTATGCCAAGGTCAATGCCGCCGAGGCGCTGCGCGCAGAACTCGCCAACCCACGCTACACCCCAAAGGTCATCGCCCTCGGCGCTGTGACCGACCCCTATCAGCCGATCGAGCGCGATCAGAAGATTACCCGCAGCATTCTGGAAGTGCTGGACGAGACCAGCCATCCGGTCGGGATCGTCACCAAGTCCGCCGGCGTGGTGCGCGACATCGACATCCTGGCGCGCATGGCCGAGCGGCAGTTGGTCAAGGTGGCGATCTCGGTAACGACGCTCGACCGCCGCCTTGCCCGAAGCATGGAGCCGCGCGCGGCCACGCCACCCAAACGCCTGGAGGCCATTCGGCGGCTGTCGGAGGCCGGCATCCCGGTGACGGTCATGGTGGCGCCCATCGTGCCGGCGCTGACGGACTTCGAGATCGAGGCCATCCTCGGCTCCGCCCATGCCGCCGGCGCACAAGAGGCCGGCTACGTGCTGCTGCGGCTTCCGCTGGAATTGAAGCAACTCTTTCGCGAGTGGCTCGAGACCGACCATCCCGACCGTGCCCGGCGCGTGATCAGCATCCTGCGCACCATGCACGGGGGGCAGGATTACGTGGCGACGTTTGGTCATCGCCAGCGCGGCTCGGGCCCCTACGCCGATCAGATCGCGGCCCGCTTCAGGCTGGCGACGCGCCGGCTCGGGATGGACGAGCGGCATCCACGATTGCGCCTGCGCACCGATCTGTTCCGGCGCCCCGTCGCTGTCGGCGGCCAGTTGCCGCTGCTTTAGATCAAACTCAGACGCGAACTCAGCCCGCCAGTTCGCGCGAGCGGCGCGTGGCGGCGGCCACGGTCTCGACCATCAAGGGTTTCAGGCCGCCATCCCCCATAAGGACTTGGAGCGCGGCGAACGTCGTGCCATTGGGAGAGGTGACGTTCTGCCGCAAGACCTCGGCGGTCTGGTCGGAGCGAAACAGCAGCTCGCCCGAGCCCGCCACCGTCGCGCGGGCCAGCCGGTGCGCCAGTTCCGGCGCCAGACCTGCTTCGATCCCGGCGGCGGCGAGACACTCGGCCAAGTAGAACACATAGGCCGGTCCCGAGCCCGAGACAGCCGTGACCGGATCGATCAAGGCTTCGTCGTCGACCCAGGTTACCTCGCCGATGGCACCGAGCAGGACGTCGCACATCTCGCGTTGACGTGCGCTGACG
>JBKJYG010000588.1:0-7171 GCA_046715905.1 Hyphomicrobiaceae bacterium
TCCGTCACGAGACGCGGTCTCCGGTGTTGGATCTAGCGTCTTGCATCATTCAATGTCCAATCGTAGACGTAATCATCGATGGTGGAACGGGCCTCAAGCCTGGTCCGTAGCTCAGGCTGCGCATAGCGGCGCAGGTGGGCCAGCACAGCCTCGGGCGTTCCGCCAAAATCGGCCGAAAACCAGTTGTAAATGCTGGAAACGATGATTTTTCCACCGGCGATGCTGGCGCCGCGGGCCGAATTGACGTAAGCGCGCGCGGCCGCATCGAGCTGAGCTTCAAGCCGTGCGCCGACGAAAGCTTCGCGTCCGAGATTGGGACAGCCGACCGAGGCGCAGTTCACGGCGTAATGGATGCGCGGATCGCCAAACAACGGACGCAGGATGACATGCTCGATATCGTCGAGGCTCAGATCCTGTCCCGCAACGCGAACCACCTTGGCTTTCCAAGGTCCACCCGTGATCGCGCTGAAGAGACTGCCGCCCAGGCTGATATCCTTGATCGAACGCACCGGGTACTTGGCGAGCACGATGTCGATCGTCTTGGCGTTGTAGAGGTTGACCCAGAACGCAAACTGCTCGGGCTGGTCGAGTTCCCCTGGATCGGTTCTTTCCAAGCTCTGGATGTACGTCTGGAGGGCCGCGTGGCCCGATGCCTTCCACGCCGCATAGTCGACCCGATTGAGACCATCGCGGTCGGTTACGACATAGGCTTTCAACAAACCATCCCAGGCGGTGTTATCGACCGTCGAAGCGCTTCCCGGCTTGTGCCGTTTGAAGGCCTCCTCGATCGGCCCTGCCCACGCTGCACCGGCAAACGACGAGAGCGCGATGCACCAGACGAGAACCGCTCGCATGACAGTCGCCGACATGGCCGGCATCTCCGCAAATCCTGACGGTCGTCAGGCGAGAACAAATTGGCGCCGAACGCACACATAGCTGAAAATCGATGCGGCGTCCGCCCTTTCAACCAGACGTGATGCAATGGGCCAACACGTGATCAGGCGCGATCCTTCAGCAGCGCCGCCAAGCGATAGATCGTTTCGAGCGCGTCTTTGGGCGACAGCTCATCGGGGCGCAGCGCGGCCAGCGCCTGCTCGACGGGCGAGGTCACGCCGGCGCCCGTCGCTCCCGAGCGTGGCCGCGCGGCAGCAAACAGCGGCAGGTCGTCCAGACCCCCCGCCGGCCTGCGCTTCTGATCGGCCTTCTCCAGTACGCTCAACACTTCACCGGCGCGCGCGATAACAGAGCGCGGCAACCCTGCGAGTTTTGCCACCTGAATGCCATAGCTGCGATCGGCAGCGCCGGGTTTCACCTTGTGGAGGAACACGATCTCGTCGCGCCACTCCTTCACATCCATGGTCACGTTGGCGACGTCCGCCAGCCGCCCGGCAAGCGCGGTGAGCTCATGGTAATGTGTGGCAAACAGCGCCCGGCAGCGCGTCTCGTTGTGCAGATGCTCGACCGTCGCCCATGCGATCGATAAGCCGTCGAATGTCGCCGTGCCCCGGCCGATTTCATCCAGGATGACGACGCTGTTCTCGGTGGCTTGGTTGAGGATGGCCGCCGTTTCGACCATCTCGACCATGAACGTCGAGCGTCCCCGCGCCAGGTCATCCGCCGCCCCGACACGCGAGAACAGACGGTCGACAATACCGATGCGTGCGCTCCGGGCGGGCACGAAGGAGCCCATCTGCGCCATGGCGATTATAAGCGCGTTTTGACGCAAAAACGTCGATTTACCCGCCATATTAGGCCCCGTTACGAGCCAAATGCGGCCATGCGCGACCGCCTCGCCCGAGGACCCCTCAGGCAGGCCTAGGTCCGGCGGTTGGGCACCCCCCAGCACACAATCGTTGGCAACGAAGGGTCCCGCTCTCGCGGCCTTTTGCGCCTGTTCGACCACGGGATGGCGAGCGCCCGTCAGCTCGAATGCGGTCGAGCGATCGACCTGCGGCCGCACGTAGCTTTCGGTCTCGGCCAGGATCGCGAGGCCGGCCAGCACGTCGAGTTCGGCCAGCGCCGCCGCCAGCAGCACCAACGGCCGCTGCTGCTCGCCGATGTTGACCACAAGCTCGGCAAACACCTCTTGCTCGATGGCCAGGGCGCGTTCAGCCGCCGATGCAATGCGCCCCTCGGTCTCTTCGAGCTCGGGCGTTGTGAAGCGCATGGCGCTGGCCATGCTCTGCCGATGCCGGAAGAGGTCGCTGTGTGGCGGCCCCTGCAGCGGCCGGGCGTTGAGAGCCGACGTCTCGACGAAGTAGCCCAGGATATTGTTGTGCCGGATCTTGAGCGATTTGACGCCCGTTGCCTCGACGTATTTCGCCTCCAGCGAGGCCATCACACGGCGACTGTCATCGCGCAGCCGCACGGCTTCATCGAGATCCGCGCGAAACCCCGGCCGCACGAAGCCGCCATCCTTGCGCAGATGTGGCAAATCGGCGAGCAGCGCCCCCGACAGCCGGTTGCCCAGAGCCGGATCGACCGAGTCGAATTGCCCGGCGATGCGCTGCAGCTCCGGCGAGAGGCCGATCCGTTCGGCGGCCCGTTGCAAAGCCTCGCTGCAAAAACGGGCGACTGCCAAGCTGTCGCGAACCGCGCCCAGATCGCGCGGGCCCCCACGGCCGAGCGCCAACCGTGAGACCGCCCGCGCCAGATCGGGCGCCGAGCGCATCTGCTGCCGCACGTCCTCGCGCAAGCTCGCGCGTTCGATGAGAAACCCCACGGCATCAAGACGGGCCGCGATCAGAGCCACGTCGCACGAAGGGCTGGCGAGCCTCGCCGCCAACTCGCGCGCGCCCGCGCCCGTCACGGTGCGGTCGATGGCCGCCAAAAGGCTGCCGTCCCGCTGCCCCGACGTGGAGCGGAGCAGTTCGAGACTGGCCCGGCTCGCGGCATCAATGATGAGGCTGTCGGCCGGCCCGGTCCGCCGCGGGGGACGCACCACCGGCCGGGCGCCGACCTGAGTGAGATCGACATACTTGAGCAACGCGCCGGTTGCCGCCAGCTCAGCCCGGTCGAACACCCCGAAGCCGCCAAGCTCGGTAACGCCTAGCCGGTCCTTCAGCAGGCGCTCGCCCGCAAGACTGTCGAAAAAAGCCGCGGCAACCGGAGTGAGCGCAGCTCCAGCGCCCTTCACCGCGGCCACGAGCGACCTGTCGCCCATCAACGCGTCTGACAGCACGACCTCGCCTGGAGCCAGGCGCATCATCTCCCCGGGCAAATCGCATTCGGCAATGAGGCCGACCTCGAACTCGCCCGTCGAGATGTCGAGCGAGGCCAACGCCAGCCGAGTCTGGGCGCCGGTGCCGCCCGCGGCCCGGAACACGGCGGTCAGGTAGTTGCGCGCCTTGGCATCAAGCAGGCTGTCTTCGGTCAGCGTGCCGGGCGTGACCAATCGAACGACGTCGCGGCGAACCACGGCCTTGGCGCCCCGTTTGCGGGCCTCGGCGGGATCTTCGAGCTGCTCGCAAACGGCCACCCGGAAACCCTGCCGGATCAGCCGCTGCAGGTGCTCGTCGGCGCGGATCACGGGCACGCCGCACATCGGGATGTCTATCCCCAAATGCCGGCCGCGTTTCGTCAGCACGATGCCGAGCGCCTGCGAGGCAACCACGGCGTCCTCGAAGAACAGCTCGTAGAAATCACCCATCCGATACCAAAGGATGCTGTCCGGATTGGCCGTCTTGATTTCGAGGAACTGAGCCATCGATGGCGTGACCCCAGCGGGGATCTTGCCATCGGGAGGCGCGTTCAGATCCGCTGGCCGTGCGGGCTCACGCGGCTCTGCCCCGTTTGACGGCAACCTGCTCTCATCGGCGGGTGCCAGCACTCGTTCCGGGCTTGGAGCGACGTCGTAAGCATCCTGCGGCGCGGCGTTCGGATCCGCCCCGCTGGCATAGGCCGACGATTGGCGTGGGCCATGCCGCGTATGCGTGGATCTCGGAGTCGGCCGCTGCACGTCACCCCCGTCCCGGTTGAACCCCGACCGAGCGCGGGATAGCCCTGCGTCCCCGCTGCCGCTCGGGACGGCTCAACTCCGCCGCAGCCATTTTGCCCAGCGGCTTTTGTTTGACCAGCCAGGCGCAGCGGCGTCCCTTTCGGTGCCGTTGAGCTCCGCGGCAAACTTGCTGAAGAATTCGTCCGCCAGCTTCTTCGAAGTGGCCTGGATCAACCGTCCGCCGAGCGTCGCGAGCTTCCCCCCGACCTCGGCATTGGCGGTGTAGGCAAGGTCGGTCTCCTCACCGTCCGGGGTGAGCTCGACGCGCGCGTGCCCCTTGGCAAATCCGGCAGCACCGCCTTGGCCCTGGCCGGCAATGGTATAGCCCGACGGCGGATTCAAATCTTGGAGCGTGACCGCGCCGGTGAAGTTGGCCGAGATCGGGCCGATTTTGAGTGACACCTTGGCCGCCAGATCGGTCGGCGAGCGCTGCTCCAGCTCTTTGCAGCCGGGAATGCACCGCTTCAAAACCTCGGCGTCGTTGAGCGCTGCCCATACGACCTCGCGCGGAGCCGCGATCCGGTATCGGCCTTGGATATCCATTCGTCGGTACTACCCTTGATCATCCGTGCGTTTTACTGCGCGCGACGAGGCTCACCCTTGAGGGACCGCGCGCGAGACAGTGCCACATCACTCGATATTGTCGCCGCGTCCTCCCGTGTCGGCCAGTCGTTTGACTGTCCAACGATCATTCAGCTTGGCAAACAGCAGCGGCGCGGCGTTGGCCAGCAGCGCCGTGGAAAGCTCCAGCCCAAGACTTGGCGCCAGCACATAAAGAATGCCGCCGTGACCGACAAGCAGGGTCTTGGTTCGCGGCTGCTCGGTCGCGGAGAGCCCGGCCGGTGCCACGACGGTCGACGCCAGCGACCTCGCGATCCCCGCCTGGGTACGCATCACAAACTCCAGCAGCGTCTCGCCGTTGGGGGGATCGTGACGCCAATCATGATCGGCCGACGAGGTGCCCACCATGTCGCCGAACCAACGCTCGCGCAGCCCGTCTTCCGGCTCGGGCGACAAGCCGTGCGGCGCGGCGACGATTTCCGCGGTCCGCCAGGCCCGATGCATCGTGCTCGAGATGATGCGGGCCAGGGGCGCGGAGGCGAGCGCCGTCGAGGCGCGTTCTGCCTGCTCGAGCCCGCGCGCATTCAGAAGCTGGTCGGCCGTTTGGAAGATGCGCTGGTAATTGCCATCGGTTTCGCCGTGGCGGACGAAATAGAAGCTGTCGCACCTGGGATTGAGCGGCGTTGCTCGCGCCATGCGGAACAGTTCGTCAAGCCCGCGGTGCACATAACCCGGCGTGGTAATGGGGTGGGGCATCTGCGACCTCATACGATTTCGAACAATGCCGCCGCGCCCTGGCCACCACCGATGCACATGGTGACGACCGCATACTTCTCGCCCCGCCGCTTGCCCTCGAGCAGGGCATGTCCCGTCAGCCGGGCACCGCTCATCCCGTACGGATGCCCGACTGCGATGGCGCCGCCATCGACATTGAGCCTCTCGCCCGGAATTCCCAGTTTATCCCGGCAATAGATTACCTGCACGGCGAAGGCCTCGTTGAGCTCCCAGATGCCGATATCCTCGACCTTGAGGCCAGCCTTCTTCAGCAACTTCGGCACGGCAAACACCGGGCCGATGCCCATCTCGTCGGGCTCGCATCCGGCAACCTCGAAGCCGCGGTAGATCCCGAGCGGTTGCAAGCCACGGTCCTGCGCTTGCCTGTCGCTCATGAGGACCACCGCCGATGCGCCATCCGACAGCTGGCTGGCGTTACCCGCGGTGATGAAGTTGCCTTCGCCGGCCACCGGCTTCAGCTTCGCCAGGCCCTCAATGGTGGTGTCGGGCCGGTTGCCCTCATCCTGGCGCAGCTCGAACATCTCGCGTCCGGTCACCTTGCCTTCCTTATCGAGCAAGAGTTTCTCGGCCTTGAGCGGCACGATCTCTTGATTGAAACGGCCCGCCTGCTGGGCGGATGCACAGCGCCGCTGGCTTTCGAGGCCATAGGCGTCCTGCGCCTCGCGGCTGATGTTGTATCGCTTGGCCACCGTGTCGGCGGTCTGGATCATCGGCCAGTAGATCGCGGGGACGTGCTCGGCAACCCAGTCGTCGCGCGTGCGAAATTTGTTCGCGTTTTCATTCTGCACCAGCGAAATCGATTCGAGGCCACCGGCAACGATAATCCCCGCATCATCCGATCGGATCCGCTGCGCGGCCATGGCGATGGTCTGCAGACCCGAGGAGCAAAACCGGTTGACCGTGACGCCTGGCACCGACACCGGCAATCCGGCGCGCACGGCGATCTGACGGGCGATATTGCCGCCCGTCGCACCTTCCGGCATGGCGCACCCCATCATCACGTCGGCGACGTCCTCGGGCGCCACGCCTGCCCGCTTGACGGCTTCAGCCACAACGTGACCACCCAGCGTTGCCCCATGCGTCGAATTGAAAGCTCCGCGATAAGCGCGCCCGATCGGCGTTCTCGCTGTCGAAACAATCACTGCGTCCGTCATGGCCTTCTCCCTCGACGAGGTGAATGGCCGCATTCGGCCATCGATCGATCAATGGTGCCGACTGTGCCACTTCACCGGATCTGCGTCTCGCAATTTTCGTGCTCGCGCCGTTTGGGCGCCACTGTGCGAAAGAAGTCGTGCGTTAC
The DNA here is from genome assembly GCA_046715905.1 of Hyphomicrobiaceae bacterium. Lineage (GTDB taxonomy): Bacteria > Pseudomonadota > Alphaproteobacteria > Rhizobiales > Hyphomicrobiaceae. The sequence continues at coordinate 6,654 of JBKJYG010000588.1, forward strand.
TCGAAGACTAAGGCAGATGTTGCGGCGCGATATCTTTGCGGACGATCTTTGCACTGTCCGATGAACATGTGTTCACCCAATAAAACCAGGCCTTTTTCTGCAACCAACTGCGGAAAGGAGACGTTTACCTAGCACTCACTTCGTTACCGTATTCACAGTCAAAGGAGACCACTATGCGTTATGCAATGGCTTTCGCGCTCGCCTTGGGTCTGTCCGCGCCGGTGATGGCGCAGACGACGGCCCCCTCGGCCACGCCCTCCACGGGTGCTGCGAGCCTGCCAACCCGGGATCAGTGCCAGTCGGGCTATAAGACCGACATGAGCGTTCGCTGGACGAAAGATCAGTTCGACCGCGCTTGCGCCGACATGATGAAGAAGTAACCGAGACAAACGCGCGACTTCTCAGGCGTCGGGCCTCACGGCTCGGCGCCTTTCGCGTTTAGAGAAACATCATTGTGTCCGGCTCAAGCCCGAGCAGATGCCGTCCCACCGTGATGAAATTTGTCTGTCTGTTATAAA
>JBKJYG010000589.1:0-13416 GCA_046715905.1 Hyphomicrobiaceae bacterium
TCCATCTCGACCAGGTGTTCGAAGGCCAGTCAAAGGGTATCTACGTCGACGTCGGGGGAGGTCATCCGGTCGCCGACAACGTGTCCTATTGGTTTTATCTCAAGGGCTGGCAGGGCCTCATCATCGAGCCTCAGGCCGCATTGGCCGACGCCTACGCTCACGTTCGGCCACGCGATCGCGTCTACTGCGGATTGGCCGGGTCCAATGAGGGGCGGGCTGCGTTCTACGTGGTGGATGGACTGCATGGCCTGTCCAGCACGAAACCCGAGGTGATTGCCCAAGCGCATCGGTTCGGGGCCTCTCACCGCCAGGTCGAGCTGCCGGTCCGCCGCTTGGACGCGCTGATCGATGAGGCGGCCTTTGTTCGCGTTGATTTTCTGAAGATCGACGTCGAGGGCGCTGAGGCGGACGTCTTGGCGGGCATCGATCTCACCCGCGTGCGGCCTCGGGTGCTGGTGATCGAGACGGTCAATCCGGGCAGTCTCGACGGGGCGGCCGGGGCATGGGAGCCCGGACTGCTGGCGGCCGGCTATCAGTTTGCGTTCTTCGACGGTCTCAACCGGTTTTATCTCGCCAGCGAAGCCGATGCTCTCCGCAGCCGGTTTCCGGCTGAACCGACCGATTGGCACAGCGTCGGACACCTGTGGGATCATCGCCGCGCGCGCGACAATCCAGCCAGCGACGATCATGGATTGGCCTGCATCCTCGAGCGTGGTTTCTTTGCCAGCTTGCCGATGCTCGATCCCAATCTCGTGAAAGCGCTGATTACGCGCGGGATCGCGGCGTCAGACGGCGGCCCGGAAGCCGGGTCGGCCAAGCTCGATCCAGAGATCGTGCAACAGCTTCTCGGAAGGGCCGAGTTTCCAGGCCCGGACGAGCGCCGCGACACGCTTGACAGTGTGCTGCGCTCGCAGGCCTTCCGCGCAGCGTTGGCGCGCATCGCGTGCTTTTACGACGGCGGCCACATCGTGACGGACGACGATGTGCCGGGATAGGCGCGCGAGGCAACGATCGCGGGTCACGCGGGCGCGGCCCGAACGAGACCGGCATACTCCTGACCTGCCCCCTCCACCAGTTCGTGGATCAGCACGCGGGCGGGGTCGACCGGCCCCGGAAAGAGGATCTGGCCCGGTGCTGCGGCGACGTAGCCGAGCCGGCCGTAATAGGCCAGGTCGCCGACCAGAAGGATGAGCCGCATGCCGCCGGCGCGGGCCGCAGCCGTGCTCTCGGCGATGAGCTGGCGGCCAAAGCCTCGGTTCTCATGGTCGGGATCGACCGCCAGCGGACCGAGCAGCAGCGCCTGGTCGCAGCCGCCGATCGAAATGGCCGTCATGCGTAGCGCCGCGATGAGGACGCCGTTCGCCTCCATCAGCTGGCAATAGGGCGAGACATGCGGGCTGCCTTCGCGCACGCGATAAGCCGTGCGGGCGAACCGGCCGGGTCCAAACACGCGCTCCGAAAGGCGGGAAATGGATAGGGCGTCGGCCTCGACGGGGCGGCGTACGCGCCAATGCTGGGGAAGGGAGGGCGTTTGGGCTAAGATGAATGGCGCGGGCGTGGACGGCTGCGCGGGCAAAGACTGGGACATGCGAGGCGAGACCAAGGAGAGGGGCGGAAGGGCGGGCTGCTACCCGCGCACGGTTCAACGCAGACGGCACGCGTGCCGTCTGTCGCGTCGTCGCTGACGCCACGCCGATCCGAAGTGTTGCACCTTGATCATGACGACGTTTTTATCACGAGGGCGACCCGCATTCCAGTCCGGTTCGCCGCGCACCTGCCGATCAGCGCGGTGGCAGCCCCTTGAAGGACATGATGCCGATGCCGCGACCCTTCGTTCTCGCCCAACTGTCTGATGTGCATTTGGGGCCGTTACCCCGCCTCGGGCTGGTGCACCTCAATGTCAAGCGCGGCCTTGGATGGCTCAACTGGCACCTCAAGCGACGCTTCGCGCACAGCCCGGCTGTGCTGCACCGCATCCTGGAGGATCTGCTCGCGCAATCGACGGATCACATCGCGCTGACCGGCGACCTCGTGAACATTGGCCTGCCCGAAGAATACGTCGCCGCTGCGCGCTGGATGGAGACGCTCGGCCCGCCGGATCAGGTCACCGTCATTCCCGGCAATCATGACATCTACACCCGTCTGGGCCGAGAAATCGGGGTTGGGCGTTGGCAGCCCTGGATGCGAGCCGACGGCAATCGAGCAAGTGAGGCGGCCACGTTTCCGTTTGTCCGCCGGCGCGGGCCCGTGGCGCTCGTTGCGCTCAACTCCGCAGTCGAAACGCGACCCTTCTCGGCAATCGGCGAGCTTGGCCGCGCTCAGCTGAGCGCCCTTGGTCCTTTGCTTGACGGCCTGCGGGCGGAGGGGCTCGTGCGGGTCGTCCTCATTCACCACCCGCCGCTGCCGGGGATGGCCAAACCAGCCAAGGCGCTCCGCAATGCAGCGGCCCTGGCGCATGTGCTGGCGACGCACGGCGCCGAGCTCGTCATTCACGGACACAATCACGGCTTTGCCCTCTCGTTCGCGGAAGGGCTAGGGGGGTCGATTCCCGTCGTCGGCGCTGGATCTGCATCGATGGCCTTGCCGCACCCGACAGAAGATCTGGCGAGCTACAACCTGTATCGGATCATGCCGGCGGGTGAAGGGGTCACGATCGAACTCAGCGTGCGGGGCCTCGAGAGGCCGGACGGACCCATCGTCGAGCGCCGGCGCGAGATCATCCGGCGCGTGGATGGCGCCGCCTCCGCGTCGTGCTAGGCTTGCACGTTCGTTCACGATCCGGAGGGGCCATGGCTCGGTTCAGCGATTTCGTCCCCGCGGGGGTCATTCCCGCCTGCATCCTGCCTTTCCATGACGACCTGTCGCTCGATCTGGTGTCGTTTGGTCGCCACCTCGCGCAAGTTGCCGCCGTCGAGGGCGTGACGGCCATCACCATCAATGCGCATTCGACGGAAGTGGCCTCGTGCACGCTCGAGGAGCAGCAACGGGTGCTGGATGCCGCCATGGAAAGCATCGGCGACCGCGTGCCCGTCGTGCACGGCATTTACGCCGAGGGTAGCCTGGAGGCCGCACGCGTCGCGCGGCAAGCCCGTCGGGGTGGCGCATCGGCGTTGCTGGTGTTCCCGCCCGGGCCGTTCACCTTGGGCCAGTCCCCCGCCATGGTCTGTGCTCACTTCGAACGCATCGCGGACGCGGCGGGCGATCTCCCCCTCATCGCATTCCAGTATCCGCTCAGCGGCGGCCAAGGCTATCCGCCCGAGACGCTGCATCGCCTGCTCGATCGGGTGCCGACGGTCAGAGCCATCAAGGACTGGTGCAATAGCGTGCCGCAGCACGAACGGCATATCGTCGAGCTGCAAAGCCGGCCGCGGCCCGTGAACGTGCTATCCACCCATTCGTCCTGGCTCTTCAGCTCGCTGGTCCTGGGCTGCCGGGGCCTGCTCTCGGGCAGTGGCAGCGTCATCGCGGACTTGCAGTCCGAACTGTTCCGCGCCATCCAGGACGACGATCTGCCGACGGCCCGGAGGGTCAACGACCGCATCCGCCCGTTGTCGCAGGTGTTCTATGCCGATCCCTTCATCGACATGCACAATCGCATGAAGGAGGCGCTGGTGCTGTTGGGGCGTATTCCTCGCGCCGTCGTGCGTCCGCCCCTAGTCAAGCTCGCCGATGCGGAGATCGACCGCATCCGCGTGGCGCTGACATTGGCGCACCTCTTGCCGCAAACCGCGACCAAGGCCGCCTGAGCTAAGCCGCGGCCGGCGCCAGCAGCTCGATGACCCGCAGGTCGGGCCGGCGCGAGCCGTCGGGGTTGAGCGCCTGAATGCAAACGTGGTCGGCGCCCGCGTCCCAGTGCTCCTGCAGGCGCCGGCGAATGGCTTGCTCGTCGCCCCAGCCGATATTGTCGTCGACGAAACGATCGGAGCCGCCTCCCGCCAGGTCGACGTCGCCATACCCGAGGCGGCGCCAGTTGGCGACATAGTTCTCCAATTGCAGATAGGGGGCGAGCGCCGCCCGGCTGATCCGGCGTGCGGTCGATGGATCGCTTTCCAGCAGGACCATTTGCTCAGGGCAGAGCAGCTTGCCGCCGCCCAAAAGAGCGCGCGCTTGCGCCGTATGCTCCGGGGTGACGCAATAGGGATGGGCGCCGTCGGTGATCTCAGCCGCAAGCCGCAGCATGGCGGGGCCCAGCGCTGCCAGCACGGTCATCGGTGGCGACGACGGTGCAGGCGCCTCATAGGGAGCCTCGCGCATGGCATCGAGATAGGCGCGCATGGTGGGCACGGGCCGGCGGTATTCGTGGCCGCGAAGGTTCGAGACCAAAGGCTTGTGCGAAACGCCCAAGCCCAGCAGAAAACGTCCGCTCGACTGCTCGTTGAGACCGCGATGCGCATTGGCGGCGGCCAGGGCGTCACGCGCATAAATGTTGGCGATGCCCGAAGCCACGTTGAGCGTTGTGGTTCCCCCCAGCAGGAAGGCCGCATGCACCAGAACATTGCGGCCTCGGCTCTCCGGCGTCCACAATGTGCGATAACCGAGCGTCTCGAGCTTTTGAGCGAAGGCGAGGCTCTCGGCAGCCGACAGGCCGTCTTGCGAAGACCACACGCCAAGCCGGCCTAGTTCCATCTCGGGATCCCTCAAGTCGGCCCGCGATCACGATCGCAAGCTAAACGCTCGTTACGGTCTCGGGCTGTTTCGTCCTCGTCTCGGTCGTCGAGGCGGGCGGCGGCACATCTGAGACTTGGCGACGTTGCATCCAGCCCAGAAACTCACCGACGATGCCCCGCTTGAACAGCATGACGCAAGCCACAAAAATCGTGCCTTGGATGACGAGCACCCACTCGCCGAGCGTGGCCAGGTAATTCTGCATGCCGATGATGACGGCGGCACCTACGACTGGTCCAAAGATCGTGCCGATGCCGCCGACCAGGGTCATGAGGACCACCTCCCCCGACATCTGCCAGGTTACATCGGTAAGCGACGCGAGACGAAAGACAAAGGCCTTGGTGGCGCCGGCCAAGCCCGCCAGCGCGCATGAGAGCACGAAGGCGATCAGCTTGAAGCGATCGACATTGTAACCAAGGGAAACGGCACGCGGCTCGTTTTCGCGGATAGCCTTGAGCACTTGGCCGAACGGCGAGTGGATGGTGCGGTAGATGATCGCGAAGCCGGCAAGGCAAATCGCCAGCACGAAGTAATACAGCGTGGTGTCGTTGGAGGCGTCAAACAGACCCAGGATCGGCTTGCGGGGAATCGACTGGATGCCGTCCTCGTTGTGCGCGAACGGTGCCTGCACGCAGAACAGATAGAACATTTGAGACAGCGCCAGCGTGATCATGGCAAAGTAGATGCCCTGGCGGCGGATCGCGATTAAACCGAACACGAGGCCGAGCAGGGCGGCAAACACCGTGCCCGCCAGGATGCCGACTTCGGGGGCCACGTTGCCAAATTGCAGCAAGCCGACGAACGGTACTTGCACGGTCCCGACCTTGATGAGGTGCCCCGCGACGTAGGCAGCGCCACCGAAAAAGGCGGCATGGCCAAACGACAGCAGTCCCACGTAGCCCAGCAGTAGATTGAAGGCGCTGGCAAACAGCGCGAAGCAGAGCACCTGCATCAGGAACACGGGATAGACGGCGAACGGCAGCACCAGCAGAACCGCCAGCACGACTGCGCCCAACCCGAATTTCGTAAGCGTCATGCCGCGTCCCTACTTGGTTTGCCCGAACAGGCCCGCAGGTCGAAGGATCAGCACCAGGGCCATGATGATGAAGATGACCGTGTTGGAGGCCTCCGGGTAGAAGACCTTGGTCATCCCCTCCACGACACCCAATGCGAAACCCGAGATGATCGATCCCATGATCGATCCCATGCCGCCGATCACCACCACCGCGAACACGACGACGATGAGGTAGGAGCCCATCAGCGGATTGACATTCTGGATCGGCGCGGCAAGCACGCCCGCAAATCCGGCCAGTGCCGCGCCAAAGCCGTAGGTCAGTGTCATCATGCGCGGCACATTGATGCCAAAGGCGCGCACGAGCGAAGGGTTCTCCGTGGCCGCGCGCAGATAACTGCCAAGCTTGGTCTTCTCGATCATGAACCAAGTCGCCAGACACACGACGATCGAGGCCACCACCGCGAAGGCGCGATAGGTGGGAAGAAACATGAAACCGAGGTTGGTGCCCCCCGGCAGGGGATTGTCGTAGGCTTGGCCCGACGAGCCGAAATACTTACGCAATGCACCTTCCATGATCAACGCCAGTCCGAAGGTGAGCAGCAGGCCATAAAGGTGATCGAAGCTGTAAAGCCTGGAAAGAAACACCTTCTCGATGAGGATGCCCAGGAGACCGACAATCAGCGGCGCGATGATGAGCGCGGCCCAATAGTTGATCCCGCCCCACTTCAACAACATCCAGGCCAGCATGGCGCCGATCATGTATTGGGCGCCGTGGGCGAAATTGATGACGTTGAGCATGCCGAAGATCACGGCAAGCCCCAGACTGAGCATCGCGTAGAAGGCGCCGTTGATGAGCCCCAGCAGCAGCTGCGCGAACAGCGCCTGCGAGGGAATACACTTTACGTAAGGAATGCAGATCTCGAACATGACGGTGGCGATGCTCTCGGCGGGTCAACGGAGGGACTTGGGCGGGACACAGAGCCCGCCCAAGGTTCGGAGGTCACTTGCTGGCGAGTGCGCAGCCGCCATCGGCCAGGGGACGCCAGGCTTCCGCGGCGGGGATTGTGGTGCGCAGCTTGTAGTAATCCCACGCGTACTTGGATTCTTCAGGCTTCTTCACCTCGAACAAGTACATGTCGTGGATCTTTCGCCCGTCCACCCGGATGGTGCCCTTGCCCATCAGCTTGTCGTCGGTCGGCATTTCCTTCATCTTGGCGACGACCTTGGCGCCGTCCGACTTGTCTTTCAGGGCTTCGACCGCCTTGAGGTAATGCACGACGGCGCTGTAGACGCCGGCAACCGTATACCCCGGCATTCGGTTGAGCGCCGCAAAGTACGCCTTCGAGAAGGCACGGTTGTTGTCATTCTGGTCCCAGTACCACGGGTCGGTGAACACCAAGCCTTGCGCCGTCTTGAGCCCGAGGGCATGCACGTCCGTTACGAAAATCAGCAGCCCCGCCAAGCTCTGCCCGCCTTGCACGATGCCGAACTCTCCCGCCTGCTTGATGGCGCTGATGGTATCGCCACCCGCGTTGGCGAGGCCGATCACCTTGGCGCCCGAGGATTGGGCCTGCAGCAGGAACGAGGAGAAATCGGTGCCGGGGAAGGGATGACGGACCTTGCCCACGACTTTACCGCCCGACTTAAGCACGACGGCCTCGGTGTCACGTTCCAGCGCATGACCGAAGGCGTAATCGGCGGTCATGAAGAACCATGTATTGCCACCTTGTTTGACCACGGCGTTGGCTGTGCCATTGGCCAAGGCCCAGGTGTCATAGGTCCAATGCACGGTGTTGGGCGAGCAATCCTTGCCGGTCAGATCGGAGGTCGCCGCGCCCGAGTTCAGAAACACCTTGTTCTTCTCGCGGACGATGCCATTGACGGCCAGCGCGACCGATGACGTCGGCACGTCGACGATGACGTCAACCTTGTCGATGTCGATCCACTGGCGCGCGATGCTGGAGCCGATATCGGCCTTGTTCTGGTGATCGGCGGCGACGATCTCGACCTTCATACCCTTGGCCGCGGCGCCGAAATCTTCCACGGCCTTTCTGGCGGCCCATTCCGAGCCGGTGCCGGAAATGTCCGCGTAGAGACCCGAGCGGTCGTTCAGCACGCCGATCTTGATCGTGTCGCCGGTGGTTTGCGCCCCCGCCGCCGAAGCGGTCAGCGCCAGCGCAGCGCAGGTCGTGAGCAGTGAATGTTTAAGTTTCATCGTCGCCTTTCCTGTTCTGAAGTCACGATTCTAAACGCCGAGATATCCCTTGAGCTTCTCGGTATTGGCCTCTAGCGCGGAGTTGGGGATCATGTCGATGACGTGGCCATGCTCGACGACGTAATGGCGGTCGGCCACGGTCGCAGCAAAATGAAAGTTCTGTTCCACAAGGAGGATCGTGAAGCCCCGGTCGCGAAGTGTCCGGATCGTGCGGCCGATCTGCTGGACTATGACGGGCGCCAGTCCCTCCGTCGGCTCATCGAGCAGCAGGAACTTCGCACCGGTGCGCAGGATGCGCCCGATCGCCAGCATCTGTTGCTCACCGCCTGAAAGCTTCGTACCCTGGCTGGAAGAGCGTGCACGCAGGTTCGGAAACAAGTCATAAACTTCGTCGAGCGACAGCCCGCCGGGCTGCACAATGGGCGGCAAAACCAAGTTCTCGAGTACGGTCAGGCTTGAAAAAATACCTCGCTCCTCCGGACAGTAGCCAATGCCCATCCGGGCGATGCGATCAGACGTTGCCGCAATGATCTCTTGCCCGCTGAATTTGACAGAGCCCCGGCGCTGCCCGACGACGCCCATGATCGCCCGCATGGTGGTGGTCTTGCCCGCGCCATTGCGGCCGATCAGTGTCACCACCTCGCCGGCGCCAACGTCGAACTGCATGCCATGCAGGACATGGGATTCGCCGTACCAAGCCTCGAGATCGCGAACCTGCAACAGCGGCTCAAGCATGACCGGTTCCCATATAGGCATCGATCACGGCGGGGTTGCGTGAGACCTCGGCGTAGGGGCCTTCCGCCAGAACCTCGCCGCGCGCCAGCACCGTTATGCTGTCGGACAGGTCGGCCACGACGGACATGTTGTGCTCGACCATCAGAACCGTGCGGTTGCGGGCGATCTGGCGGATGAGGTCGGAGATGCGCTGGATGTCCTCCCGCGCCATGCCGGCCATCGGCTCGTCCAGCAGCAGCACCTCGGGATCGAGCGCCAGAGTGGTGGCAATCTCGAGCTGCCGTTTGCGGCCATAGGCGAGTTCCACGGCTTGCAGGCTTTCGTAGGATTGCAGACCGACGGACGCCAGCAAGGCTCGCGCTTCGTCGTCGAGAACCTCGACCGAGCGCTCCGGCCGCCAGAAGTGGAAGGAGGTGCCAAGCTTGCGTTGCAACGCGACGCGAACGTTTTCCAGCACCGTCAGGTGGGGGAATACGGCTGAGATTTGAAACGAGCGCACCAGCCCCTTGCGGGCAACCTGGTACGGTTGGGCGTTCGTAATGTCCTCGCCCTTGAACAGGATGCGACCCGACGTTGGCTGTAAAAACCGCGTAATTAGGTTGAAACACGTCGTTTTACCGGCGCCATTAGGGCCAATAAGCGCGTGAATTGTACCCGGTTTGACCCGCAAATCGACGTTATTGACGGCAACAAAGCCTTTGAAATCCTTGGTCAGGCCCACAGCTTCGATGATGTAATCGCGCACCATTGCAAGTTCTGCCTTGAAATCGGAAACGTATCTGTAGCATCCGTCAGCGGGTCGATGGAACTTCTGTTGCCTTGCCTTTATGACCAGGGGCCAGCCAATGCAACTGTCCGGTGAGACCCATACGGGTCATGCAAGTACGGGTTGACATGGCCATCAACGCTGAGATAGCCGCCAATCGTCAACGCAAGAACGTCGTTCGGGCCCTGACGGGTTCCAGAGCCATAGGTAAAGTGGGGGGGCGGCTCGCGTCACGGCTTGACGAAGGTCATGACAAAGCGGTCGCTTTCACCGATTGCGCTGTACTTGTCCCGATCCTGATCCTTTAGACGATAGGTCGGTGGCAACGTCCAAACACCCGCGGTGTAATCCTTGGTATCGCGCGGGTTGGCATTGACCTCGCTTTTGGCGACGAGCCGGAGGCCAGTTTTCTCAATCAAGGCGATGGCATAATCCTCGCGCACATAGCCCGACTTGGCGGCCGGGTCTTGCGGCTGGTCGGTGCGGCCGCGGTGTTCCTCGATGCCCAGAACGCCCCCTTGGCGCAACACGGCGTAAAAGCCCGCCAGCACCTGCTCGGCTTTGCCCGCTGCCATCCAATTGTGCAGATTGCGGAGCGTGAGCACGAAATCGGCGCTGCCGGCCGAACCCAAAACCGGCGCATCAGCGGTAAAGTCGATGGTCACGACGCGATCATAGGCGCCAGGGGTGGAGAGCAACTTGGCTTTGGTCTCGGCGATCGCCTTCAGCAGCTCGGGCCGGTCTGGGTTCGCTTTAGGGATGGCGGCGGTGTAATGTCCAGCCTCCTTGAGATAGGGAGCCAAAATTTCCGTCCAGTAAAGCGAGCTTCCCGGCAGGATTTCTATCACCCGCGCGCCCGGCGATAGGTTCAGGAAGGTCAGCACCGGCATCGGATTGCGATAGATATCGCGCTGCCGGTTGGCCTCGGAACGATGTGGTGCCTCGACCGATTGCCGTAGCCGTGCAGTGTCCGACTGGGCCTGCGCCGGAGAGCCGGACGCAGCGGCACCAACCACCAGCGCTATTGCCGCCCGTCTTGCGTTCGCCCTCATCAAATGCCCTCGCTTCCATCCCGACGCTTCGTGTCATGCCTTTCCTATCTACGCCAGATCCTGTCCGAAGTAGAGCGACGGAGAGGATCTGCGCGCCGAACAAGCTGTGCTAGCGTCATGCGAGCCAAGCGGGACGCCGACGATTGCACGCGCGGGCAGGCCGCTGCCAGAGCAGGAGAGATGTCATGCGGTTCAAGGGTAAGGTGGCGCTGGTGACGGCCGCCGGCAGTGGTATCGGCCGCGCCGCGGTCACCATCATCGCGCGCGAGGGGGGATTTATCGCGGCTGTCGACAACAATCGCGAACGGCTCGATACGACAATCGCGGACATCACGGCGGCCGATGGCGGCGCCCAGCCCTATTGTGCCAACGCCCTGAATCAAGGCGAGGTGGAGAGCGTGGTGGTGGACACCGTGAAGCGCTTTGGCCGGATAGATATTCTCATCAACGCGGTCGGCGGCAGTACGATCATCGACAAGCCTGGCGCCACCACCGAGGAGCTGACGCTCGCCGAATGGCAGTCGCTGATCCATTTCAATCTAACGGCCACGTTCCTGTTCACCCATGCCGTCATTCCCGTCATGAAGCGCCAGCACGCCGGCAAGATCGTCAACTTGGCCTCGATTGCGGGCCGCGGTAAAAGCAGCGCCAGCTCGTCGGCCTATGCGGCTGCCAAGGGCGGCATCATTGCCTTCACGACAAAGCTCGCCAGCGAGCTTGGGCCCTTCGGCATCAACGTCAACGCCATCGCGCCGGCCACCACGCTGACCGAGCGCATCCGTCCCCGCTGGGAGCAGCGCCCGCCCGAGGAGCGGCAAGCCGATATCGAGCGGACGCCGCTGCGGCGCATGGGCGAAGCGGTCGATCAGGCCAACGTCATTTGCTTTCTCGCCTCATCGCACGCGGATTTCGTGACCGGGCTGACGATCGACGTGACGGGCGGGCTCTGATGCCTCTACAGTTGGCGACAGACGAGCACAGGGAAAGCCGATCATGACCGACTTTGTTCTCATTCACGGTGCCTACCAGGGCGGATGGATCTGGAAATTGGTCGCCGAGCGGCTGCGCGCCAAAGGCCACAACGTGCTCACGCCGACGCTTGAGGGTTGCGCGGAGCGCGCCGCGCAGCTTCGCGCCGGCATCACGACCGAAACGCACGCGGAAGAGATCGCTAGGCTACTCTTCTTTCAGGACCTCAAGAACGTGGTGCTGGTTGGTACGTCGAGTGGCGGCATGGTCATGGCCCGTGCCGCGGAGCAAGCGCGCGAGCGTATCGGCCGCGTGGTGTTCGCCGATGCGCTGGCTTTGTTTTCGGGCGAGAAGATCCGCGATATCGTCACCCGCCCGGCTGCCATCAATACGGACCTGGCGCTCGGTCCTTCGCGTGAGGACGCGGCCGGTCGGATGTTTGCCGATCTTGATCCAACCCTGCGCGACTGGGCGGCGGATCGCGTGACCCTGCATCCCCATGCCGTGTTCCCCCGGCCCGTGCAGCTCGACAGCTTTTGGGACCAGCGGTGGGACGCCTCGGTACTCTACTGCAGCGTCGCCCCCAACCCCGGCGAGGCCCACATTCGACGCGCGGCCGACCGCCTGAAGGCAAGCTGGCATGTCATCGACACGGGGCACTATCCCATGTTGAGCACACCCGATGAGTTGACGCGCAACATCCTGAAGGCGTGAGGACGCAGTTCGGGGCTACTTCATCCGGTCTTCGAGGGGCACGAGATGCCGCGCCTCGCCGCCGTCGAAAACGCGGCGCGCATTCTCCACGGCGCGCCGGAGCGCGATGTCGCGCCAGCCGGTGACCGAGGCCGAGTTGTGCGGCGAGGCGATCACGTTGGGCAGTCTCATGAAGGCATGATCCATCTGGAACCGGCCGTGCCGCACCGGCTCGATCCACCATGCGTCAATGCAAGCGGTGAATGCCGGGCAAGCTTGCAGGTGCCCGAAGAGCGCTGCCTCATCGACGATCTCACCGCGCGCCAGATTGATTAGGATCGCATCCGGTTTCATCAGCGCGAGCTCACGCCGACCAATCAGCCCCTGAGTGGCCGGCGTCAGCGGCAAGCTCAGCACAAAAATGTCCGATTGAGCCAGCAGGCGATCGAGCTGCGCGTCGGTGCCGATCCAGTCGATGGGCTCGGAGGTGGCGCCCCGCCGGTTGATGGCATGCACCCGGGCGCCCAGCGCCCGCATCAGCCGCGCCGTTGCGACACCGATGCCGCCGAAGCCGAGAATGCCGCAGGTGGCGCCGGCCAGCATGCGGTTGGGTCGGAATTGATCGAACGTGTTGCGGGCAAGCTTGTCGTGCTCGATGAAGAGCCGCTTCAGCGCGGCCAGCGCCATCGCCAGCGCGTGTTCGGCCATGGGCTCGGCATAGGCGCCGCCGTTGCTTGCGATTGGGAGACCTTCAGGCAAGTCGCCTAACGGAATGTAGTCCACGCCCGCCGTCACGAACTGCAGCAGGCGGGCGTTGGCGATCAGCGCCGTCTCGCCGGAGTGCAGCTCCTTGGCCGTGTCGCGCGCCAGCAGAACCGTCGCCGCGGTAAGCGCCTCGGCGCGCGCTTCCGGCGTCAGATCGGATAGATAACCGACGCGCGCCCGGTCGCCGACGGTCGCCTCGATCACCTCGCGGGCTGCCGCGTCAACCTCGAGGGTGACAAGAAGGACCGGCCTCTGATCAAGCATCGTCCGCCACCACGCTTATTCTGCAGCTCTCGCGGCTTTGACCGGCTGCCACGTCTTCAACACGGGCAAGACCTCTTTGGCAAACAGCTCCAAGCCCTGTTTGGCGATCTCGAACGGCGTGCCGCCAAACCGGAAGGCAACGTTGAGCTCGAAGTCGCCGATCATGTGCCGTCGCGCCTCCAATCCACGAAGGATCTTGTCCGGCGTGCCCCAACTCGCCGCCTGCATGAAGCCGGTCACCGCGTCCTCGAGACCGCCTATACGCGCGATCTCGGCC
>JBKJYG010000590.1:0-3874 GCA_046715905.1 Hyphomicrobiaceae bacterium
GCACCGTGATGCCGGCGCGCAGCGCGGCGTCCGCGATGGGTTCGCCCTGATGCGCCGTGAATTGATGCCGAACGCCATCGAGAATGGCCGTGATTTGAGCGTGCGCGGGCGCCGTCGCGTCGGCCTCTGCAACTTCAAGCACAGCGGGTCGACCGGCCCCGAGCTCACCTCGATAGGCTCCGCCGCCTGGCGCGAAAAATTCGTAGTGTACGCGATCCCGCGGTAGCCCCAACGCCATAAGGGCGGCGCGGCATTCCTTGATCATGCTGCCGGGACCACACAGGAATGCGTGTGTCCGGCCGTCGACCAAGATCAGGCGTTGCGCCAGGGCCCGCACCTTTTCGCCGGTGATCCGTCCCGTCAGCAGATCGTTGTCGGCCTCGGCGCGCGAGAGCAGATGCAGGACGTTGATCTGGCCCAGGTGGCGGTCCTTCAAATCCTCGATCTCGGCTTGGAAGATGATGTCATCGGGCGAGCGGTTGCCGTAGAGCAGCGTGATGCGGCTCTGCGGTTCATCCTCCAGCGCCTGACGGATCATCCCGATCAGCGGCGTGATTCCGGCCCCGGCCGCAAGGCATAAAAGATGGCGCGCTGATCCGTCCGAGGGCGGCAGCACGAACCGGCCCTTCGGCGGTTCGACATCGATCGTGTCGCCGGGCTTCAGATGAAGGCGCGCCCACTGCGAAAAGCGGCCGTCGGGGACCTGTTTGACGACAACGCGCAGATGGGGCTCGCCGGGAGCCGAGCAGATGGAATACGAGCGGTGAACCTCATCCCCGTTCACGCTCGCGTGGATGCCGATGTGCTGTCCCGGCTTGAACCGGAACGCCTCGCGCAGCGGTGTGGGAATTTCGAGCGTGAGGCAGACGGCGCGCGGCGTGACCGGCGCGACCTGCACGACGCGGAGAGGCACCCGATCGGGCAAGTCTTGGCGGCTTGGATCGGGCGTCAGAGACACTTGAACGCCTCGAACGGCTCGCGGCAGGCCTCGCAGCGCCACAGGGCCTTGCACAAGGTGGAGCCGAACTGCGACAGGCGCGTCGTTTCAACCGAGCCGCAACGCGGGCAGGCCAATGCCGTGCTGGCGAAAAGGCCCGGATTTTCGGTGCCGCAGCGCGTCGGCGGCGCGATGCCGTGGTCCAGCAGCTTGCGCCGGCCTTCCTCGCTGATGTCGTCGGTTGTCCAGGTTGGCGTCAGCACCGTTTCGACGCGAGCGTCGGGCAGTCCCCCGCCGGTCAGTGCGTTTTCAACGGCGAGGCGGATCTCGTGTGTCGCGGGACAACCGGTGTAGGTGGGCGTCAGGCGGACGATAATCGTACCCTGGCGGCGGATGACGCCTCTGAGCACGCCCAGGTCGCCCAACGTGAGGACGGGAATTTCGGGATCGGGAACCTCCGCGGCAAGGTCGAGCGCTCGCTGCATCTCCGGATCGCGCCATTCAAGGCGTTCAGCCTCGGCGATCTCATTGCGGCCTACCATACGGCCTCCGGATGCGCCCGCGCGAGGCTCTGCATATCTGCCAACAACAGCGGCAGATGCTCGGTATGCCGCCCTGTGCGTCCGCACAGTGCCGGGCGCGCGTCCACGCCCTGAAGCTCGCCGATCCCGGGCAATTGTGCTTCCGCCAGCACACCGTTGACATGCTCTGACCACCTGGCCCGGAAGTGGCCACGATCGGGCGCAATGCCCGCCCTAACAAGGCGGCGCTCGCCGTCATCGGCCATCAACAGCTCCGTCGTCCAGGGCTGGATCTGCTGCAACGCGGCTTGCATGCGGCGATGGCTTTCCTCGGTCCCGTCACCCAGCCGAATGGTCCACTCGGCCGCATGCCGGACGTGGTATCGCATCTCCTTCACGGCCTTGGCGGCGATACTGGCCAGCCGGGCATCGGAGGATTGGGTCAGTGCCCCATAGTAGGGCACCATGAACGCCGCGTGCACCAGTTGCCGAACGATGGTGAAGGCGAAGTCGCCCTTGGGCAGCTCATAGAGGATAGCGTTGCGAAACTCCTGAGCCTCCCGGAAGTACGCCAGCCGATCCTCATCCCGGCCCTGATCTTCCACCTCGCCGGCGTAGGCATAGAACAGCCGCGCCTGGCCGATGAGATCGAGCCCGAGATTGGAAAGCGCGATGTCCTCTTCCAGCGTTGGACCTTGACCGGACCACTCCGATAGCCTGTGCCCGAGCACCAGCGCGTCATCGGCCAGCGCCAGTAGAAAGCCAAAAAGATCGGACGGGGTGCTCATCACATATGCCCGACCTCATCGGGGATATCGTAGAAGGTTGGGTGCCGATAGATCTTGGACCCCGTCGGCTCGAACAGCTCCTCTCGCGCATCGGGGTCGGATGCCAAGATCGCCTGCGAGGGCACGACCCAGATCGACACGCTCTCGCCACGCCGGGTGTAGACATCGCGCGCCGCTTGCAGCGCCAGGACGGCATCGGCCGCATGCAGCGAACCCGCGTGCTTATGCGGCAAGCCGCTGCGGTTGCGGATAAACACCTCCCAAAGCGGCGTGTTGGGCTCGGGTGCGTCAAGGATGGGCTCGCTCATCTCAATGGTCCTACTGCCCGTGCATCGTTCCATCACTCAGCCCCGGCCGTTGCCGTCGTTTGCTCGCGTGTTCGCTGGACCCGCTTGTGGGCATAGGCCTGGGCCGCCTCGCGCACCCATGCCCCATCCGCTTCGGTGTGCCGGCGGTTTGCCAGCCGCTCGGCGTTGCACACGCCGTCTCCCGCCAGCACGCGCTTGAATTCGCTCCAGTCAATGTCGCCGTAGATCCAATGACCGGTCGCCCGGTCATGCTTCAATGCCGGATCGGGAAACGCCAGCCCGAGGAAATGGCCTTGCGGCACCGTGGCGTCGACGAACTTCTGCCGCAGCTCGTCGTTCGAGAACCGCTTGATCTTCCAGCGCATGGTGTCGGCGGAATTGGCACTGGCCGTGTCGGGCGGGCCAAACATCATCAGCACCGGCCACCACCAGCGGTCGAGCGCATCCTGTACCATGGCCCTTTGCTCCGGCGTGCCCCGTGCGAGCGTCATGACGATCTCGTAGCCTTGACGCTGGTGGAAGCTCTCCTCCTTGCAAATCCGGATCATCGCCCGCGCATACGGGCCATAGGAGCACCGGCAGAGCGGGATCTGGTTCATGATGGCCGCGCCATCGACCAGCCAGCCGATGATGCCGATATCAGCCCACGACAGTGTGGGATAATTGAAGATCGAGGAGTATTTCGCGCGTCCCGAGAGCAACTGCTGATAGAGGTCTTCGCGCGTCACGCCGAGCGTCTCAGCCGCAGCGTAGAGATAGAGCCCGTGACCCGCCTCATCCTGCACCTTGGCCAGTAGGGCGGCCTTGCGGCGGAGCGACGGCGCGCGCGTGATCCATGCCCCTTCGGGCTGCATGCCGATGATCTCGGAGTGCGCGTGCTGTGAAATCTGCCGGACGAGCGTCTTGCGATAGCCCTCGGGCATCCAGGCGTTCGGCTCGATCTTGTCCTCGCGGTCGATCGTCGCCTGGAAGCGGGTCGAACGCGCCGCATCATCGGGCCGGGGAGAGGAGGCTTGGTCGTTGCCGGTCAGCGCCTGCGTATCCATGAATACCCCGGATGTCGGCTCAGTCGGAGGTCACCGGCCACGCTACCACGGACAGCGGCGGGTCAGAAGTCCGAGGCGATGCCACCGTTCTCCCAGTCGCCGTAGCGCACGGGATCAGGACCCGCGCGACCGCCTCTTTCCTTGGGTCGTTCCATGCCGGCCGCGTTGAGGCGACGCCGCTCCTCGGCCTCCACCAGCGCCCGCTGCGCCTCGGGCCTGAGGGGACGCGACGGCTGGGGCCTCGTTCGTGTTGGTTCAGGGTCAGTGCTCATGG
>JBKJYG010000591.1:0-5431 GCA_046715905.1 Hyphomicrobiaceae bacterium
GCACCAGCACGTCGAGGTCGAGCCACAGGCCCAGGTTGCGCGCCAGCAGCTCGTATCGCAGCATGTCGGCAAACACAGGCCGCGAACGATGCGCATACGGGCCGGTGGCGTCGAGCAACCGAAACCGCGCGTCCTCGCGCGGGATGATGCTTGCCGCATCGAACACCTCGACGCCCGCCTCGGCTTGCGGCGTGCCATAGCTGTAAAGATGCACGGCGTGTCCCGCCGCCACCATCGAGCGCAGGCACAGCCGCTCGATCCAGCCAAGGTTGCCATGCCAGAAGCTGATGAGGCGAGGCAGCACGGACGTGGCTAGGCCTCCGGCCGCGTTGCGCGCACGGAGGCTTGGCCCCTGATGCGCTGCGCCCAGGCGGTCAGCTTGGGGCGGCCCGTTTCGAGATCGGCTTGGCCGTGAAAGACGGCGAAGTCCAGCGCGATGATCAGCAGTAGCTGGGCCACGTTGGGAGCGCCTTGCATGAGCGGATGGCCGACCTCGTGCTCCCAGAACTCAGCCAGGCGCAGGGCGCGGTCCGCTTCATGGGCAATGACGCGCGGGGAGCGTTCGTGCTCCGGCCGGCGAAGCTCCCGCGCATAGACAGAGAGGCCGTCCACCATGCTGCGCGCATAGGTCTCGAGCCGCCCGTAGGCCCAATCGTGTTGCGATAGCGACGGCGAGAGTGAAGGCCGCCCTTCGAGCGCGTCAAGGTAGGCAGCGATCAATTGGCTGTCTTCCATGCCGACATGATCATCGCGCACGAGGAACGGTACCCGGCCCGACGGATTGACGGCGTAGTAGGGGCTGCCGGGTTTGCGAGTCTCGGCGATCAGCACCTCGACCTTGGCGGCGAGATCTTTTTCGAGCACCACGATGCGGGCAAGGCGGGCATAGGGTGATGTCGGCGTGATGTAGAGCTTCATGGCGTGTCCCATCTGTCCGAACCTTGTCCGGTCCCCGTCCCGCTCATTATCTATAGCGCATGCGAATTTCCGATATCGACATTCTGATCGTCCCGGATCGCGGCAATGCCGGGCCGGACCACTGGCAGTCGCGCTGGGAACGGAACCTGAGGACAGCCCGGCGCGTGATGCAGACGGATTGGGAGCGGCCGACACTGGCCGACTGGTCTCATAATATCGCGGTCGGGGTTGCGGAAGCGACACGCCCGGTGGTGATGGTTGCCCATGGCTTCGGGGTTACCGCGTCGGTGGCAGCGGCGGCCGAACTTGCCCGCAGTCAATTGCGTGCCCTGTTCCTGGTTGGTCCCGTCGACCATGAGGCGGACGCGGTCTTGGACCCTCGCGCGGTTGCTGATGGATTTGCACCCATGCCGATGGCGTCGCTGCCGGTGCCCTCGAAGCTCATCGGCAGCTCCAACGATGCTTTGTGCTCGGTCGAACGCGTCCAAACCCTGGGCCGGGCGTGGGGATCAGATGTCTCGATCATTGCCAACGCCGGTCATATCGACGCGGCCTCGGGGCAGGGGCCCTGGCCCGAGGGTTTGCTGACCTTCGGGCAACTCCTGCGGCAGTTGCGTTAACGTTAGCTTAGCCACAGGAGTTGCCCGAGGTTTGCTGACCTTCGGTCAGCTCCTGCGGCAGTTGCGTTAACGTTAGCTTAGCCATGGAAAGCGATTAGCTGCGTGCGCCTTCGATATCAGACACGGCTTTGGCCAGAAATTCCGTCATGCGGGAGCGTATCTCCACCTCTGTGACCGGAATGCCCTTATCCGACAAGTCCTTAGCGATCTTCCTGACGACATCGCCGTCGCCCTTTTCCACCAGGTCGGCCCGGCGCACGGCCTTCACGTAATCCTCAAGGTCGGTCCCGCTCATGCCGAGCTTTGCCGCCGCCCATTCAGCTATCATCTTGTTTCTGCGCGACTCAGCCTTGAACCTAAGATCTTGATCGTGCGCGAATTTATTCTCCAGTGCCTTCTGGCGGCCATCAAACGTGGTCATGGTCGTCTCCACCGCAACGTGCGTTTTTGATCCTTGCGCGTTGCAGCATAAAGGTGCCCAACGGCTCTCTTCAGAGATATCCCACTCCGTAGTGTCGAAGCAACAGGGCTGGGCGCGACATCGCCGATCCAGGCGACCCGCCGCGAGGCCACAAGATTGTTTCTCAACCCTTCATCGGCTACTGTCGGGTGGCGGGGCCGGCCGCCCCAGGATGACGTTAATGGCTCTTAAACGATCCCAAAGCTTCCCATACGAGGACGTAAGAAATGAACAGGCGGCGTCGCGTCTACGAGGGCAAGGCCAAGGTGCTTTACGAAGGTCCCGAGCCCGGGACCCTCATCGCGCATTTCAAAGATGACGCGACGGCGTTCAACAACAAGAAGCACGCCCTGATCGAAGGCAAAGGCGTGTTGAACAACCGCATCTCCGAATACATCTTCATGCGGCTGGGCGAGATCGGCGTGCCAACGCACTTCGTCAAGCGCATCAACATGCGCGAGCAGCTGATCCGTGAAGTCGAGATCATCCCGCTCGAGGTGGTCGTGCGCAATGTTGCAGCCGGCTCGCTGTCCGAACGGCTGGGCCTCGAGGAAGGCTCGCAACTGCCGCGCTCGATCGTCGAGTTCTATTACAAGAACGACAAGCTCAACGATCCGATGGTGTCGGAGGAGCACATCACCGCCTTCGGCTGGTCCACCCCGCAGGAGATTGACGAGGTGATGAGCCTCGCGTTGCGCGTCAACGACTTCCTGGTCGGGTTGTTTCTCGGCATCGGCATCCGCCTGGTCGATTTCAAGGTCGAGTTCGGCCGCCTGTGGGAGGCGAACGATCAGATGCGCGTGGTGCTGGCTGACGAAATCAGTCCCGACTGCTGCCGCCTCTGGGACATGAGCTCGGGTGACAAACTCGACAAGGATCGCTTCCGCCGTGATCTTGGGGGCGTGCTCGAAGCGTACCAGGAGGTCGCCGCCGGCTCGGCGTCCTGACCGAAAATCCCCGGCCCAAAGGTTCGGGGCCGGTTCTCGTTGCCACCAACGGGCAGAAGCCCGTCTGAGGCGATTTGAGTAGCGAATGGCGGAGGGATTGGCTTATAGGGTTGCGTCGCGACCTTTGAGCCTGCTCCTGCCGCCATTGGCGTCGAGGCCCCATGAAAGCCCGCATCCAGATCACGTTGAAGACCGGCGTCCTCGATCCCCAGGGCAAGGCCATTGCCACCGCGTTGGGCTCGCTCGGCTTCGAGGGCATCAACGAGGTACGCCAAGGCAAATACATTGAGGTCGATTTAGCGGAGAGCCATCCCGAGACGGCGCGCAGCCAGGTCGAGGGCATGTGCCGGGAGTTGCTGGCCAACCGGGTGATCGAGAACTACAGCTTCGAGCTATCGGCCTGACCGGACAGCCGCCCATGCAAGCCTCCATCATCGTCTTCCCGGGCTCCAACTGCGATCGCGACGTCAAGGTGGCGATGGAATCGATCCTGGGCCGGCCGGTGCGCATGATCTGGCATGGCGATACCGAGGTCCCGGCGTCGGATCTCATTGTCCTGCCCGGCGGTTTTTCCTACGGCGATTATCTGCGCTGCGGGGCCATGGCCGCGCACTCCAACGTCATGCGCGATGTCATCTCCAAGGCTCGCGCGGGTGTGCCGGTGCTCGGTATCTGCAACGGCTTTCAAATTCTCTGCGAGGCGGGCCTGCTGCCGGGCGCCCTGCAGCGCAATGCCTCGCTCCGCTTCGTCTGTCGCGATGCGTTCCTTTCGGTCGAACAGACGAATACGGTCTTCACCCGGGCCTACACGCGGGGCGAGATCATCAACCTGCCGGTGGCGCACGGCGATGGCAATTTCTTCGCGAGCGATCCTGAGCTGGATCAGCTCGAAGGCGACGGCCGGGTTGTTTTCCGCTACGTCGATCCCGTCTCGGGCGCGGCCACGGCGGACGCCAACCCCAATGGCTCGCAGCGCAACATTGCCGGCATCTGTGACCCGAGCCGGCGCATTCTCGGCTTGATGCCCCATCCCGAGCGGCACTTCGATAAGATCCTGGGCTCCGACGACGGCCGCCGCGTGTTCGAGAGCGCGATGGTGAGCTTGGCATCGGCCTGATCCGTCGGGCTGGCCTTGGTGCCCCTGCGTCTGCGGCTTGTTGGAAAAATGATCCGTCCATTGCAGGGAGGGCGGGCCGTCAAGCGCGCCGCCGTCTTGCATCGATGGCGCCGCCCGTGAGATGCTTGGGTGCCGCGCCATGCGATCATGCGCCCACGTGCCGGGAGACACTCGATGCCCATTCAACGGATGGATCATTTCACCATTGTCACGCGCGACGCCGAGGCGACCGCGAAATTCTACGGCGAGATGCTGGGGTTCACCTCCGGCCCACGCCCGAACTTCATGTTCCCCGGTGCGTGGCTCTATAATGACGGCAAACCGATCCTCCACGTCATCCAGAAGGATCAGATTCCCGAAGGCTCGGGCGTTCTCGACCACATGGCGTTCTGGGGCACGGATCTGGCCGGCTACATCGGCAAGCTGAAGGCCCGCGCTATGCCCTATGATCTGCGCCGGCTGCCCGAGAACGGGCCGGGCGCGGGGGTGTGGCAACTGTTCTTCACCGACCCCAACGGGGCGCGCGTCGAGATCGACCTGGCCGCCACCGAGGAAGCCCCCGCCGGAGCCTGAGAGTGGCGCCCGCCGCGGGGCTTATCGCGCCCGGCGTTCCATGGCCTCAAGGGTATTGCGCAGCAGGCAGGCGATCGTCATCGGTCCGACGCCACCGGGCACCGGCGTGATGGCGCGCGCGTGTTGACGGGCCTCCTCGAATGCCACGTCGCCGACGAGGCGCGGCTTGCCGTCCGACCCGACGATGCGGTTGATGCCGACGTCGATGACGATGGCACCCGGCTTGATCCATTCGCCCCGCACGAATTCGGGCTTGCCCAGAGCGGCGATCACCAGATCGGCGCGGCGGATCACGCTGGGCAGATCGCGGGTGCGCGAGTGCGCCACGGTCACCGTGCAGTTCTCGCGCAGCAGTAAGTGGGCGACAGGCTTGCCCACGATATTCGAGCGACCGACGACCACGGCCTCCAAGCCACTCAGATCGGGAGCGGCGGCTTTGGCCAGCAGGATCGCGGCTTGCGGCGTGCACGGCACGAGCGCGGGTAAACCGATTGCGAGCCGCCCCGCGTTCAGGGGGTGAAAACCATCCACGTCCTTTCCAGGGTCGATGGTTTCAATGACACGCTGGGCGTCAATGCTTGCAGGCAACGGCAGCTGCACGAGAATACCGTGCACAGCCGGGTCGGCATTGAGGCCCGCGACCAGCTCGACAAGTGCCGCTTGGGTGGTCGATGCCGGCAGTTTGTGCTCGAACGAATTCATGCCGCAGGCGACCGTCATGCGGGCCTTGTTACGCACATAGACCGCGCTGGCCGGATCCTCCCCGACGAGGACCACAGCCAGGCCCGGCACGTTG
>JBKJYG010000592.1:0-2894 GCA_046715905.1 Hyphomicrobiaceae bacterium
ACCTTGGCGCCCGACGTTTCCAGCTCGCCCTTGGTCTGCTCAAGGCCCGCCGCGCCCCGGGCACAGATCGAGATGCTGGCGCCCTCTGTTGCGAAAGCCGAAGCGATGGCGCGTCCGATGCCCCGGCTCCCGCCGCACACCACCACGCGCTTGCCCTTGAACGCCGATTGCATGCTTTAGGGCTCCCATGAGACCGATAAACGTCGCCGACCCGCGACCATCGCATCGCAGGCCGACGATGACAACTGGCGGTCCCGATCGGACCAAAGCCACGCAAAGCGTCCACCAACGCCGCAGCCGCGCCTTCACGGTTGCCATGCTCGTCTGGTCCCCAGCCGACTGACGCGGATTACCGCGTACGCCCAGGCTTGGTCTCGGTGGCCGACCACCCATCCACGACCTCGGGCGTGCTGGCGCCGCCTCGCGATTGCCCTTCCGATGCCACGCCCGGCGCAGGGGCCAGCGGCGGGCTTGAACGCACTTTCGGACCAGCGCCCGGAACGGCTTTAGCCGTGGGTTCGACCCGGGGCGTGATGCGCGGATTGTCGGGAGCCATCTGGAATATCTCCCGCAGTATTCCCGGCGCCATGAACGACAGCGGATTGACGATTACCTGAGGGTCGGTCATCGAACCCTCGACCGCGAACGTCACCGCGAGCACGCCTTCGCCCTTGGGGCCAGCCAACAGCAGGCCAAGGATCGGGATCTGACCGACGGCCCGGTTCAGTTCGGAAAGCGGCACGTAGGTCCCGCCTAGCTGCATGGTCCGGGAGCGAAAATCGAGCTTGCCGCGCAAGCTGGCGCCAATCAACGGTCCGGTGATGACGGCGTTCTCGATGGCGATCTGCCCGTTCCCCATCGCAAACTGCGTGTCCAGGCGGTCAAACTCGAACTGCTCTCGCGTGTAGCGGCGCGTGCGCCGACCGTTTTCGATCGCGGGACGGCCCTCATCGGCATTCTGCACGACCTCGGAAACGATGGGGTCACCGAGCACGCTGAACCGGCGGATCGAGAGTTGGCCCGACCGTTCAGCCGCCCCACGTGGTTCGAGGTTCATGCGCAACGACCCGGAGCCGCCGACCAGATTGCCGTAGAGGCCAACCACCTTCAGCGCTTGTCCCGCATCGCTGGTCTCGGCCACCAGGAGACGCGGTTTGCCCGGTTCGGGCCGCAGGAACGCGCTGAGCGTTTGGCCATTCTCGAGGCCGGCCGTGAACTCGAGTGCGGTCAGCCGCTCAGACCGTTTCTGCAGACGCAGTTTCACCTGCCGGAGCAGCGTATCATTGGCGCCGATGGCACTGTCGACTTCCGCTGTCAGGTCAAGCCCCGGACGGTTTCTGGGCGCCACCGTGCGTCCGTCATCGGCGAAAGCGATCAGCGATCGCATCAGCCCGCTCGCATCGTAGCTACGGCCGGCTGCCGCCACTTCCCAGACCCGGTCAGCGCGGAACCGTCCATGCACGCTGAGATTCGACACCACGTTCAGCGAGAACTCGGGGAACCGGAATTCCCGGGGCTTATTGTCCGGACCGATCGAGACGCTCCCCTCGATGGCGATATTGTCGCCCGCGAGCCTGAAATTCGGCAGTTCAAAGCCTTTGCCGGAGGCCGGTCGCGCGATGTCGAAGGTGACCTTTGCATCGCGTCCCGTGGGCTTTTTCCAATGCAGGTCGTCGATCTCGATTTCCGATGCCGTCAGGTCGGCGCTGAAGCGGAACTTGGCCTCCTCGCCGGGATCACGCTGCAGCACGATTTCGAGGGGGACATCGCCATGCACGAGATGCTCGAGGTCGAGGCCAAGCGCCAGTCGATCCGCCGTATCCAGGCGAGCTGTGATCCGCAGCGGCGTCTGGCGTCCCTCGGTGGCGCCCGGCTGCCACTGACCATTCACTTTCGCCAGCACGCCGCCGAGAAGCAGCTCCCCTTTCAGCTCGGTCGATTTTTCCGTCGTGTCGAGGGTGATGCTGGCGCCGGTGATGCTGTGCGAGCCGAAAGCGTCCTTCAGCCTGCCGTCAAGAACACGCACGCGGCCCTCGTAGCGGGCTTCGGCCAGGCTCAGCGTCTCGCTCAGCGGCACGGTCATCCGGAGCTGAGCCTCCGTGCGCCCGTCAAGATTGGCGAGCGGCATTGCCGTGCCGCCAAACGCGGCAATCGGCTCCCGCTCCAGCAGCTCGACGGCCACCGGCAGCGGCGCCTGGGCTCTCAAAACCAGCTCCGCCGTCGGTCGCTCGGTATCGATGTCCACCACCGTGAGGCGGCCACCCTTGAGGGCGACCTTGCGAACGGTGGAAACGGAGATCTGCGCGTCGGGAACCGACACCTCGAGGCTGGTGCCCTCGACGCGAAGGAAAGCTTTAGGAATCTCGATCGGCGGCAAACGCTGATCCAAATCCATCGCGAGATCGTTGGCTTCCAGGGTCAACGAGATCTGCCGTCCATCACGGCTGGGCCGCACGCCGGGATGCGAACTGATGTCGGTCGCCAAGCGGAAGCTCCCGCCGTGCAATTGACCACTGCGGATGTGCTGCATGGCAAACTGCCGAGCCCGGGGCGCAAGAGCCTGAGGCCAGAGCGCCTTGAGGTTTGCCAGAGGCATCGGACTGATACGCCCTTCAAGCTGGGCTAGTCCGCTCGCTGCCCCTTGAGCCTCGACGTAGCGGCCGCTGAGCGCAATCTCCGCCTCCCCGGCTTTGAGCAAGAATCGTTTGAGCTCGAGTTCTCCGGGTCCGAAGCGGCCCTGCACTTGCAGATGATCGATGGGGATGCGCTCGGCCCCAACCTTCGCGGTGGTTATGTGGCCCTCACTCGAGTTGAGCGCGAACTGCCTCGCGGTGGTAGGCCTTGGCCCGCCCTTGGTTTCTGTTTTTTTTACAAATTACAGCTCGATCCGCTAG
>JBKJYG010000593.1:0-2620 GCA_046715905.1 Hyphomicrobiaceae bacterium
AGCACGAGATTGCGCGTGTTGCCGTAGCGCAAAACCTGGATGCCGCCGGCGTTGGTGGAGATGTTGCCGCCGATCCGGCACGATCCTTCGGCGCCAAGACTGAGCGGAAACAACCGATCGGCGTCCGCTGCTCGGCGCTGGATCTCCTGCAGCACCACACCCGCCTCGACCGTCATGGTGTCATTGAGCAGATCAACGTCCCGGATGGTGGTCATGCGGTTGGTCGATACGACAACTTCGTTCAACCCCTGACCGGGCTGGCCCCCGTAGGTCAGTCCGGTGTTGCCGCTTTGCGGCACGATCGCGGTCCCTGTTTCGGCGCAGATGCGCACGACGGCTGCCATCTCCTCGGTGGTTCGCGGGCGCACCACCAGAGGCGTGCGTCCCACCCAGTTGCCGCGCCAGCTTTTGCAGTAAGGCTCGGTGTCCTCCGGCCGTTCGAGATAGCCAGCCGCGCCGACCGCTGCCTTCAGCCGCTCGATGACCCACCCGGGTACGGGCACGGCGGACGTCACGTCTTGGCTCGCTGTCATGCAGTCCTCTTCGCTGGCTCGTCCCTGAATCCGCGCGAAAACACGCCAAATTTCGCCCATTTTAGACGAGTTTAGAGGCTTTTAGATGCCATTTTGGTGCTTAAAACCGACGTTTCGCATCGTGAAATGCGCCCAGTTGGAGCTGGCCATGCCTTGCCAGCGCTCAGGTGAGAAGGCTAGGGAGTAAGCCTCCCAGCCGGGTTTGATCCCGGCGCAGTCTTCGAAACGGCGCAACCCCGATGCCCGAACTTCTGCTCGAGCTTTTGTCTGAGGAAATTCCCGCGCGCATGCAAGCCCGCGCCGCGGATGATTTGAAGCGCCTCGTGACGCAGGGGCTGCTGACTCGCGGCCTCACGGCAGGAGCCGCGCTGGCTTTTGCCACGCCACGCCGGCTGGCGCTCTGCATTTCGGAAGTTCCAGCACAATCGCCGGCCGTCTCCGAAGACAAAAAGGGTCCTCGCGTTGGCGCGCCCGATGCCGCGATCCAAGGCTTCCTCAAGGTTGCGGGTCTCAGCACCATCGACGAGGCCCAGGTCGTCCAGGATGCCAAGAAGGGCGACTACTATCTGGCGCGGATCAACCGTCCCGGACGTCTGGCGGCCGACATCGTCGCTGAAACCCTCATCGAGGTCTGCAACGCATTTCCCTGGCCAAAGTCGCAGCGTTGGGGCAGCGGCACCTTCACCTGGGTGCGTCCGCTGCATTCGATCGTGTGCCTGCTCGACGGCAAGGTCGTGCCGTTCGAGATCGGCGGCATTCAAAGCGGGAACGTCACCCGCGGCCACCGCTTCCACGGCAACGCGCCGTTCACCGTTGAAAGTTTCGAGGATTATGGCACCAAGCTGCGCAAAGCGAAGGTGCTGTTGCCCGCCTCCGAGCGGGTCGAGATGATCCGCGAGCAGGCCCTGGCGCTGGCCAAACAGGCGGGGCTGGCGCTGGTCGAGGATGAAGCGTTGTTGGCCGAAAATGCCGGGCTGACAGAATGGCCGATCGTACTGATGGGCAAGTTCGACGAGGCGTTCCTCGACGTGCCGGCCGAGTGCCTGATGACCGCCATGAAAAATCATCAGAAATGCTTTTCGCTGCGGCAGCCCAAATCGGGAAAGCTCACGAACGCCTTCCTGCTGGTCGCCAACCTGATCGCCCGCGACGGCGGGGCCGAGATTATTGGCGGCAACGAGAAGGTCATCCGCGCCCGGCTCTCAGACGCTAAGTTTTTCTGGGAGCAGGATCTACGCCGGCCGCTCGACGAAATGGCAAGCGAGCTTGGTGGCATCACCTTTCATCAGAAGCTTGGGAGCCAAAAAGATCGCGTCGAGCGCATTGCGGAACTGGCGTTCCGGCTGGCGGGCGCCTGTGATGCCATCCCGGAAGACGCGCGCCGCGCGGCCCAGTTGTGCAAAGCCGATCTGGTTTCCGGGATGGTCGGCGAGTTCCCCGAGCTGCAGGGACTGATGGGCCGTTACTATGCCGAGAAGGCCGGGACGAAGGCCGAGATCGCGCGCGCCATCGAGCTGCATTACAAACCCAAGGGGCCGACCGACACCGTGCCCAGGGCCGACCAGGGCGATGCCGTGGCATGTGCCGTGGCCCTGGCCGACAAGCTCGACACGCTGGTGGGCTTCTGGGCCATCGGCGAGAAGCCCACGGGGTCCGGCGATCCCTACCAGCTCCGCCGCGCCGCGCTCGGCGTCATCCGGATCGTGCTGGAGAACGATTTGCGGGTACCGCTCAAAGTCACCCTCAACGCTGCCCGCCTGCCGTACCAACATCTTTTAGAAAAGCAATATACTGAGCATCGAACGAGAGTTGCCCTGGATGAGGAGAAGGAGAAAAGGGGCATAGAGCTGTTTGACGACCTCCTGCACTTCTTCGCCGATCGCCTGAAAGTCTACCTGCGCGAGAAGGGGGCCCGTCACGACCTGATCGACGCCGTGTTCTCGCTGGGCGGCCAGGATGACCTGGCGCTCATCGTCAAGCGCGTCGAAGCCTTGGACGCGTTCCTGAAAACCGATGACGGCAGCAATCTTCTGGCCGGCGTCAAGCGGGCGGCCAACATTCTCACCATCGAGGAAAAAAAGGACAAG
>JBKJYG010000594.1:0-5392 GCA_046715905.1 Hyphomicrobiaceae bacterium
GTCCCCACCGTTGTTCCCGGGCCCGCAAAGGACCTGGACACGGGCCCCCATCGGCACCAGCATGGCTGCCTCGACGGCGACCGCCCAGCCGGCCTGATCCATCAGCGTGCCAAAGGCTACGCCGCGCGCGATCGCCAGTTGATCTGCAGCGCTCATCTCCTCGGTAGTGAGCAGTTCCAAGCCGTCGCACATGGGTCATGTCTTTATTGGTAGCAAAGCTTATCTTTATCGGCAGCTAAGCTCATGGGCGACGAAGGTGATCTCCGCAGCGATTTTTTTTGGCACACGCCTTGTATCACGCGCCTGAAAAGGAGCCACACCGCCTGGATTTCGACCAAGCCGGCGCAGGACCAACCGGGTTGGTGTTGGAGCCCGTCCAGAAACGCGAGAGTAATCAATTAGGCCTCTGTTAGATTGCACATTATTTAGCCGTTTACCGTTTGGCACGCGACATGCTAGTCGAATGCCGATCGACGCCCAATTTAGGGCGGGCGCGCATCGCCGAGGATGTCAATGAAGAAAATCGAAGCCATCATCAAGCCGTTCAAGCTTGACGAGGTCAAAGAGGCCCTGCAGGAAATCGGCCTGCAGGGAATAACCGTGATCGAGGCCAAAGGTTTCGGACGGCAGAAGGGACACACCGAGTTGTACCGAGGCGCCGAATATGTCGTCGATTTCTTGCCGAAGGTGAAAATTGAGGTCGTGCTCGGCGACGACATGTTGGACAGAGCCGTCGAGGCCATTCAGCGCGCCGCCAAAACGGGGCGCATCGGCGACGGTAAGATTTTCATCTCGACCGTTGAGGAAGCGATCCGCATCCGAACCGGGGAGACCGGGACGGACGCGATCTGACGCTGCTCATTCCAGGTGGGCGACACCATGGCCCAGCGGGCATGACGTCTAACTGGACGAACGATGCAAAACCGATCCGGGCTGGCCGGTCCGGGCTTAAGCACAATCATTCCAGAAACTCAGGGGAGTTCGATGGCTGACACGGCAAAGACTGCGGCTGACGTGCTGAAGATGATGAAAGACAAGGAGGTTAAATTCCTCGACCTCCGATTTACCGACACCAAAGGCAAGATGCAGCACGTGACGGCCGACGGGTCATGCGTCGACGAGGCGATGTTCGCGGACGGGTACGCCTTCGACGGCTCGTCAATCGCGGGGTGGAAGGGCATCGAAGCCTCCGACATGACGCTGATGCTCGATCCCGCATCCGCGCATCTGGATCCGTTCTTCGCGCAAACGACGCTGGCCATTTTCTGCGATGTCATCGAACCCTCGACCGGCGAGCTGTATGAGCGTGACCCGCGCGGCATCGCCAAACGGGCCGAGGCTTACATGAAGAGCACGGGCGTCGGCGACGCCATCTATTTCGGACCCGAAGCGGAGTTCTTCATTTTCGACGACGTGCGCTTTTCGGCCGATCCCTACAATACGGGCTTCAAGCTCGACAGCTCCGAGCTGCCGTCCAACATGCCGACCAAGTACGAGATGGGCAATCTGGGCCACCGTCCCCGCGTCAAGGGCGGCTACTTCCCCGTGCCGCCGGTCGATAGCTGCCAGGACATCCGGTCCGAGATGCTTTCGGTGATGGCTGAAATGGGCGTCATCGTCGAGAAGCATCACCACGAGGTGGCGGCCGCACAGCACGAGCTCGGGATCAAGTTCGGCCCGATGGTGACGATGGCCGATCACTTGCAGATCTACAAATACGTGATCCACAACGTCGCCCAGGCGTACGGCAAGTCCGCGTGCTTCATGCCCAAACCGATCTTTGGCGACAACGGCTCGGGCATGCATTGCCATCAATCGATCTGGAAAGGCGGCAAGCCGATGTTCGCGGGTAACAAATACGCCGACCTGTCGGATACGTGCTTGCATTACATCGGTGGCATCCTGAAGCATGCCAAGGCGATCAACGCGTTCACGAACCCGACCACCAATTCCTACAAGCGGCTCGTACCCGGCTATGAGGCGCCCGTGCTGCTGGCCTACTCCGCCCGCAACCGGTCGGCCTCTTGCCGCATCCCGCACGTGACGAGCCCCAACGCCAAGCGCATCGAAATCCGCTTCCCGGATCCCGCCGCCAATCCCTACCTGGCCTTCTCGGCCATGCTGATGGCAGGCCTCGACGGCATCCAGAACAAGATGTCGCCCGGCGAGCCCATGGACAAGAACCTTTACGATCTCCCGCCAGCCGAGCTGTCCAAGATTCCAACCGTGTGTGGTTCGTTGCGCGAGGCCCTCAATACTCTCGATACCGATCGGGCCTTCCTGAAGATGGGCGGCGTGTTCTCGGACGAGATGATCGATGCCTATATCGAGCTCAAGATGGTCGAGGTGGAGCGCACCGAGATGACGCCGCATCCGGTGGAGTTCGACATGTACTACTCGGTCTGACCGCGGTTGCCGATTGAAGATGATCAAAGGCCGCTCTCCGGAGCGGCCTTTTCGCATGCGGTGGCGACCTCCAACGTGGCATCGGGGGCCTAGGGATTGCGCTCCGCCGACGCTATATCCGAGCCAGTGGGCACGCGACCACCGGGTCCGGACGCCGCCGGTAGACCCACGTTGAGACCAAAGCCGATGACGGTACCCCAATGACGACCCTGCTGATCACCCACCCAAGCTTCCTGCAGCACGACACAGGTCCCGGTCATCCGGAGCGGCCGGATCGCATGAGGGTCATCGATGCGGCGCTTGGGGTTGAGGCCTTTGCATCGCTCAGACGGCTCGAGGCGCCACTCCGCGACGATGTGCTCGATCAGATCGCCTTGGCCCACCCCCGCGGCTACATCGATGCCATTGAAAGCGCTCGCCCGTCGGCCGGCGAGGCCTCGACGCGCCTCGATCCCGATACGGTTCTTTCAGCCGGCTCTTGGGATGCGGCACTGCGGGCCGTCGGCGCCGGCCTGCTGGCGATCGACGAAGTTCTTTCGGGCGCCGCCAGCAATGCCTTCTGCCAGGTCCGTCCGTGCGGCCACCATGCCGAGGCCGCACGCGCCATGGGCTTCTGTATCTTCAACAACATAGCCATTGCGGCGCTTTACGCACGCCGGAAACACGGGGCCGAACGCGTGGCCGTGGTTGATTTCGACGTGCACCACGGCAACGGCACGCAGGACATTTTCTGGAGCGACCCCAGCCTGATGTTCGCATCGACCCATCAGATGCCGCTTTATCCCGGCACAGGGGCGGTCTCGGAGCGGGGCGTGGGCAACATCGTCAATGCGCCGCTGCGGCCGGGCGATGACGGCGCGGCCTTCCGTGAGGCCTTCGAAGCCCGTATTGTGCCGGCTTTGGCAGCATTTTCACCGGATTTGATCCTGATTTCTGCCGGTTTTGACGCCCATAAGGATGATCCGCTGGCCAATCTCCGGCTCGTCGAGGCTGATTTCGCTTGGGCCACCGAGACCTTGGCCGCCATCGCGCAGCGGCACTGTTCTGGTCGGCTCGTGTCGATGCTCGAGGGAGGCTATAATCTGCAGGCGCTGGCTCGTTCGGCAAGTGTTCACGTCAAAACGCTGATGGATGCCGCCGTTTGAGTTCGTTGTCACGGCCGGCGCGATGATCCAGGCAAGGCAAACAGAGAAATGACCACAACGACCACAACGACCACTACACCACCGCGCCATCCCGACATCCGCGAGCTGTCCTTCGAACGGGCGCTGAAGGAGCTCGAGAGCATCGTCGGCCGCCTCGAGCGGGGCGATGTCGAGCTCGAGGAATCGATCAGCATCTACGAGCGCGGGGAGGCGTTGAAAGAACATTGCGACCGGCTCCTTCGGCAAGCCGAAGCCAAAGTCGAGAAACTCACCTTCCATGCCGACGGATCGGTGGCTGGCACACAGCCGCTGGAACCCGAGCCGGAGCGATGAGCTTCAGGCCGCACCTGGATCAGCCGTGATCAAAACCTGTCTTTTTGAACGGCCGTGCACTAATGTGGGGCCTACCGAGCGCGCAGTCACCCTCGGCAGAAATCACCCGTTCACGACCGGTGCTCGGCCCGGTCCATCAGAAGCATTCGGCTCATGACAGCGAAAACAACCAAAACGCCGCTGCTCGATGCTATTGGGATCCCCGCTGATCTCAGGAAGCTGCGCGAAAAGGACCTGCCGCAGGTCGCTGCCGAGCTGCGCCAGGAGACCATCGACGCTGTTTCACTGACCGGTGGCCACTTGGGAGCGGGCCTTGGCGTTGTCGAACTGACCGTGGCGCTGCATTGGGTGTTCAATACCCCCCACGACCGGTTGATCTGGGATGTCGGGCACCAAGCCTACCCGCACAAGATCATCACCGGCCGGCGCGACCGCATCCGGACCTTGCGTCAGGGTGGCGGGCTGTCTGGCTTCACCAAACGCACCGAAAGCGTCTACGATCCGTTTGGCGCGGCGCACTCCTCGACCTCGATCTCAGCGGGCCTCGGCATGGCCGTTGCGCGCGATCTCGACGGCCGAAGCAATCACGTCGTCTGCGTGATCGGCGACGGCGCCATGAGTGCTGGCATGGCCTATGAGGCTATGAACAACGCCGGCGCCCGGAATGAGCGCCTGATTGTCATTCTCAACGACAACGACATGTCGATCGCCAAACCCGTGGGCGCGCTCTCGACCTACCTGGCGCGGATCACGTCCTCTGGCACCTACCTGCACCTGCGCGAGACCATGAAGCAGCTCGCCAAGTGCCTGCCCAAAAGCTGGGAGCAGCGTGCGGCCCGCACTGAGGAGATGACACGCACCTATTGGACCGGCGGCACCTTGTTCGAGGAGCTGGGGTTTTATTACGTGGGACCGATCGATGGCCACGATCTGTCGGTTCTGCTGCCGGTCCTGAAGAACGTCCGCGATGCATCGACCGGGCCCATCCTGCTTCATGTCTCGACGAAGAAGGGCAAGGGCTATCCACCCGCCGAAGCCTCGGCGGACAAATATCACGGCGTCAACACCTTCAATATCATCACCGGCGCACAGGCCAAGGCCAAGGCCAATGCTCCAAGCTATACGCGCGTGTTTGCCGATCAGCTCATCGCCCAGGCACGCCGTGATCCCAAGATCGTGGCGATCACGGCGGCGATGCCATCGGGCACAGGGCTGGACCTGTTCGGAGCCGAGTTTCCCGACCGCACCTTCGATGTCGGGATAGCGGAGCAGCACGGCGTTACCTTTGCCGCCGGGTTGGCGACCGAAGGGTTCAAGCCCTTTGCCGCGATCTATTCGACATTTCTGCAGCGCGCCTATGACCAGGTCGTGCATGACGTCGCGATCCAGCGATTGCCGGTTCGATTTGCATTGGATCGGGCGGGCCTCGTTGGCGCGGACGGGCCGACGCACGCGGGCTCGTTCGATCTGGCGTACCTCGGCTGCCTGCCGGGATTCGTCCTGATGGC
>JBKJYG010000595.1:0-2803 GCA_046715905.1 Hyphomicrobiaceae bacterium
ATCTCGGGTTGCTGAAGCGCAAAGAAGATGTCGATCTCGCCTTGCTCGAGGGCGATTGCGGCTGCAGTTTCCTCCCTAATGACGCGCAGTTGCAGCTCGTCGAGCTTCGGCGCACCTTCGTAATACCCCTTGTTGGCGATGAGGCGAACCTCGCTGCCCGCCGTCCACTTTTCGAACGCGAATGGTCCGGTGCCGATCGGATTGAGCTTGAATTTCTCGCCCATCTCGTCGACCGCCTTTTTGGAGACGATCCAGCCCTGATTGAAGGCCGTCAGCTTGTGCAGGAAGCCGACGTTCGGCTTCTCGAGCGTCAGAACCACGCTCTGCGGATTGGGCGCCTCGGTCTTGATGAGGCCCGTAAGCTGGCCCGTATATTTGCTTGCCCCTTGAGGATCGAGCACGCGATCGAGTGAGAATTTGACGTCCTCGGCGCTCAGCGGCCCATAGGTCTTGTGAAAGACGATGCCGCTGCGCAGCT
Organism: Hyphomicrobiaceae bacterium; assembly: GCA_046715905.1. GTDB lineage: Bacteria > Pseudomonadota > Alphaproteobacteria > Rhizobiales > Hyphomicrobiaceae. The sequence continues at coordinate 479 of JBKJYG010000595.1, forward strand.
TGAACGTATAAACGGTGCCGTCGCCGGAGATCGTCCACTCTGAAGCGAGATCCGGAACGATCTTATTGGTCGCCTGGTCGTACCTGACGAGGCCGTTGAACACATGCCCGCTGACGGTCTGGTTCTCGATCTGGAAAATATGCGACGGATCGAGCACGGAGATGTCGGAGCCGATGCGTATGCGCAGCGTCCTGGCGCCTTGCGCCAGCGCCAAACGCGAAAGATCGAGCGGCAGCAGTGCGCCGACACTCGCACCGCCGGCGAACGCCAGCATGTGACGACGAGTAAGTGCACCGGAACGTCCATGACGGGCCATGATAAGGTGTCCTCGGGTGTGACGTCAGTCGCCCGGCTTGTGGGGCGGAGCACGCCGGTTTTGCTCATCGGCTTCAACGATGTCGTGAAACACGTCGAGCGTCAATAACCGCCTCAGTCGGCCACGCGTCGGACCTTTGGAACCGGAAATGTCGGTGCCGGTGCGTCCTGCTTGCGTGGGGGTCGTGGCAGCGCGCGGCCGAGATCGCCCACATAGACAGCAAGTTCGGCCATGCGTGCGATGTGCTCGGGCGTCAGCGCATCGAGCCCGTAGCGCAGTGCAAAGGCCCGGATTTCAGCGAGAGAAGGCATCGTCCCGGTGGTCATGAAGCACCTCAAAGGATTGGCCGGCGCTGCCGCCACGGCGTCGCCCGCTCATAGGCCGCCGCGATGGCAAGCGCCGTCGCCTCGTCATGCCGGTTGGCGATGATTTGCCATGACAGCGGCAACCCTTCGGGCGAGAACCCCGTGCATTGCACCAAAGCTGGATGCGCGGACAGATTGAAGGGTGTCAGGATTGTCTCCACGGTGAATGCCGTCATCTCCGGCTCGACGCCGAGCCGCGGCGCAACATGGAGTGGCCCGAACGTCACGATCGCATCAAAACCGCTTATCAGCGTTTCGATCGCCTCGGCCATGAGCCGCCGCTGCCGTTGCGCGTGGATGTAGTCGACGGCGCGCACCAGCGAGCCCGCCATCAGCTTGTCGCGCAACGCAAAGCCCATCTCGCCCGGCCGCTCGCGCAACTCCTTCTCGTGGATGGCCGCCGACTCCGCCGGCCCGATGATGCGCGTAACGTCGAAGCACTCGGAGACCGGCATCGGCAAGCTGACATCAAGCATCAATGCGCCCAGCCGTTCCAGAACCTTGATGCCGTCCTCGAAAGCCTGCGCCATCGCCGCGTCCGGCGCGGGAAAACGGCCGAGTGGACCCCTCAGCACGCCGATGCGTAGCCCCGTCACCGGTCGCGACAGCAGGCGCACGAAACTTTGTGCCGGCGTTGCCAACACATCGAGCACCATCGCCAGATCCTCGACCGTCCAGGTCAGCGGCCCCGGCACATCCAGCGCGTAGCAGTTTGGCAGAATGCCATCGAGGCTGAGGCGGCCCGGCGTCATGATCATGCCGGCGAGACCGCACGCCGCTGCCGGCAGGCGAACGGAACCGGTGGTATCCGAGCCAAGCGCAAAGGCAACCGTTCCCGCCGCGACGCCCGCGCCGGCCCCCGTGCTCGACCCACCTGTGAACCGCTCGAGGTTCCACGGATTGCGGGCCGGCGGAAACGGCAGATCGAAGTATTCGCCGCCGTTGCCGGTGCCATACTCCCACGTTGAGAGCTTGCCCATCAGCACCGCGCCCGCCGCATCCAGATCCTGCACCAAGCCGGCATCGCGCTCTGGAATATAGTCGATGCGCAGCCGCGATCCCGCCGTCGCCGGCAGACCCGTCACGTCGTAATTGTCCTTCACCGCATAGGGAATGCCGTGCAGCGCGGATCTCCGCCGCCCGGCCTTCAGCTCGGTTGCTGCCGTCCGTGCCGCTTCGCGCGCCCTCTCCGCCGCCACATGGATGAACGAATGCACGCGCCCATCCACCTCGGCGATGCGCGCCAGATGCGCCTCGACCAGATCGATCGGGTCAATTTCTCCTGAAGCCAGCCGATGCGACGACTGGGCAACCGACAGCGACCACAGCGGCGGGACCTTGTCGAACATCGCCACGTCTTAATTCGCCAGCGCCGGCTTGACGTCCGGCCACTTCGTCTCGCGCTCGTAGGATTCCGCAATCCGGAACAACATCGTCTCGGCAAAAGGTCGGCCCACCAGCTGAAAACCGACGGGTAATCCGCTCTTGGAGAAGCCCGCCGGCACCGACAGTCCCGGCAGCCCGAGATAATTCATCGGCCACGTGCAATGGGTGAGGGAGCCCAGCACCTCGTTCATGTTGTCGCTGTCGCGCACGTCCGTCGCAGTGATCGTGGGAACGGGGAAGCGCAGCACCGGCAGGAAC
>JBKJYG010000596.1:0-9231 GCA_046715905.1 Hyphomicrobiaceae bacterium
CGGTACTGTTCCGATCGATTGCGGCAGGCTGGAGGCTTGCCGCGCTTTGTCCCCGGCTGTTTTGACGCGTGCCCAGAGTGGTCGGCGGCCGAGATGCTCGGTTACGTGGCTTTTCATTGAAGTACCGCAGCCGCACGACTAGGTTCCCTGCACACACCGCTTAAGCCCGAGAGAGTCCATGACCGATCCCAGCCCCGCCGCCGCTTCCCGCGATGGCATCGATGTCCTCAAGACCGCCCGCGACTGGTTGAAGCGCGATGGACGCGTGGCCATGGCAACGGTGGTTGAAACCTGGGGCTCGGCGCCTGTGCCGGTTGGGGGACAGATGACGGTGGCCGGCGATGGCCGCTTCCAGGGTTCGGTGTCGGGCGGATGCATCGAAGGCGAGGTGATCGTCGAGGCCGAGGACATCCTGCAATCGGGCAAGCCGAAGACGCTGACGTTTGGCGTCGAAGATGAGACGGCGTGGCGCGTTGGCCTCCCCTGCGGCGGACAAATCAAGGTCTACGTCGAGCGTCTCGACGCGACAGCAGGGGACCTCCTCGAACGCGCCGTTGACGCGCGCGAGGGTCGCCGGGGCCTGGTCGTGCAAACCAAGCTCGAGGATGGGACAAAGCACGTCTTTGGACCGGACGACCGCGACGTACCGGACGAGATCCGCGAGCGGTTCAATTCCGCTAAAAGCCAGCTCAAGACCACCCCGCAGGGCGACATCTTCCTGCACGCGCTGGTACCGCCGGCCCGCGTCCTCATCATCGGCGCCACGCACATCGGCCAAGTGTTGGCCGAGATTGCCAAGATCTCCGGCTACGAGGTCGAGATCATCGATCCCAGAACCGCGTTTGCGGCGCCCGACCGCTTCAAGGACGTCGTCATTCATGCCGAATGGCCGCAGGACATCCTGCCCAGGATCGGCCTTGATCCCTATACCGCCGTGGTCGCGCTGGCCCACGTCGGGCACATCGATGACGAGGCGCTGAAGCTGGCCTTGCGGTCTGATTGCCTCTACGTCGGCGCCCTCGGCTCATCGCGCAATCACGCCAAGCGTCGCGAACGGCTGCTGGCAGCCGGCATCACGGCGGAAGAGTTCGATCGCATTGCGTCCCCGATAGGCATCGATATCGGCGCTCAGACGCCAGCCGAGATTGCCGTTTCGGTGATGGCCGAGGTGATCCGCGCCGTTCGCGGCACCAAGCGCAAAGGCTGAGCTCACTCTTTACCGCGCGCAGGGAGACCGAGTGCCGCTGGCATCGCTGCCCGGCGCATGCCATTCTTGTCTCCAAGGAGACCGGCGCCAAGCCGCCTGAGCGGAGAGGAAACCAACATGCTCGAAGCCTACATCTACGGCGGCGCGCGCACACCCTTCGGTCGGCAGGACGGGGCCCTCTCCCGCGTGCGCCCCGATGATATGCTGGGCGACGTGATCAAGACGGTCGTGGCGCGCTCGGGGTTTGCGGCGGAGAGCATTGACGACGTCAACGTCGGGTGCGCGGGCCAGGCAGGCGAGGATAGCCGAAACGTGGCGCGTCACGCGCTGTTGCGGGCCGGATTGCCCGCCGAGGTTCCGGGCAATACGCTCAACCGGCTGTGCGGCTCGGGCATGAATTCGATCATCGCGGCGGCTCACGCTATTACGTGCGGCGAAGCAAACGTGGTCGTCTCGGGCGGCGTCGAAAGCATGACCCGTGCGCCGTTTGTGGTCGGCCGCACCGAGGGTGCGTTTCCCAAGTCCATGACGTGGTTCAACAGTTCGTTGGGCGCCCGCTTTCCCAATCCCCGCATCGAGACCGAATTCGGCGCCGATACCATGCCGCAAACCGCAGACAACCTCGCTCGCGATTTTCAGCTCAAGCGCGAAGAGTGCGATGCGTTTGCGCTCGGCTCGCAGAGAAAGTATCAGGCCGCCTATCAGGCCGGATTTTTCAAGGACGAGATCGTCCCGGTCACAGTGCCGGCCGCCAAGAAGGGAGCGGCCGAGAGCGTGGTCGATGCAGACGAACATCCTCGCGCCGACACGACGATGGAAGGCTTGAGCAAACTTCGCGCCATCTTCAAGGACGGCGTTACCACGGCCGGCAATGCATCCGGCATCAACGATGGCGCGGTGGCACTGATCATCGCCAGCCGCTCCGCCGGCGACAAGGCCGGAGCCAAACCGCGAGGCCGCATTTTGGCCACCGCGGTCGCCGGCGTCGCGCCGCGCGTGATGGGGTTTGGCCCCGTACCCGCGGCCAAGAAGGCACTCGAGCGGGCCGGTCTTGACCTCAAGGACATGGACGTCATCGAAATCAACGAGGCGTTCGCGGCTCAAGTCTTGGGCTGTCTCAAGGGGCTCAATCTCAGCTTTGACGACACGCGGATCAATCCCAACGGCGGCGCCATCGCGTTGGGCCACCCGCTCGGCGCCTCGGGCTCCCGCATCACGCTGACGGCCCTACGTCAGCTCGAACGCACGGGCGGTCGTTATGCGCTCGTTTCCATGTGCATCGGCGTCGGCCAGGGTATCGCGATGGTCGTCGAACGTGTCTGAGCACGCTGCTGCGAGCCAAGGCGGCCAGCCCTCATGACCAAGCGCATCGCCCTCATCCATGCCGTTCGCGTCGCCATCGATCCGGTCGAGCAGGCCTTCCAGCAGCTCTGGCCCGAGGCCGAGCGTGTCAACCTGCTCGACGATGCCTTGTCTGTCGACCGCGCCAAATCGGCCGCGATGACGCCGGCCATCCGCGACCGCATCCTACGTCTGGCACACTATGCCCGTGATATCGGCGCCGACGGCATTCTCTTCACGTGTTCGGCCTTCGGCGAGCCGATCGAAGCTGCCGCCCGCGCGCTTCCGGTACCGGTGCTGAAGCCTAACGAGGCCATGTTCGAGCTCGCCCTGGAGAAAGGGTCCAATATCGGCATGCTGGCCACATTCGAGCGCTCGGTTGCCTCCATGCAGGAGGAGTTTGAGGCCATGACCGGAGGCCGCGCGCGGCTGACCGTTATCGCGGTTCCCGCCGCCATGACGGCGTTACAGAAGGGTGATGCCGAGACCCACAACGCGCTGCTGGCCGAGGTGGCACCCAGCCTTGCCGATTGCGATGCGATCCTTCTGGCGCAGTTCTCAACGTCGATTGCATTCAACGCCGTGCAGGAGCGGGTGCGCGCGCCCGTGCTGACCAGCCCCGGAAGTGCCGTCGCCAAGCTGCGCCGCGTGATGGGCGCCTGACGCAGCAGCGAGACGAATGCCGCTACATGTGGATGGCGCGTTTCTCCACGGCCAGCGCCGCTTCCTTCACCGCCTCGGCCAGTGTCGGATGCGCGTGGCACGTGCGCGCCAGATCTTCCGACGCGCCGCCAAATTCCATGATCACGGCCGCTGCCGCGATCAATTCACCCGCGTTGGCGCCAATGATGTGCACGCCCAGGATGCGATCGGTCGTGGCATCGGCCAGCACCTTGACGAATCCGTCGGTGGTCCGGTTGACCTTGGCCCGTGCGTTGGCCGTGAACGGAAATTTCCCAACCTTATAGGCCGTCCCCGCCGCCTTCAGGTCCTCTTCGGAGCGGCCGACTGAGGCGACTTCGGGCGCCGTATAGATCACGTTCGGAATGACGTCGGCATTGACGTGACCTGCCTGCCCGGCAAGACTTTCGGCGACAGCGATGCCTTCCTCCTCGGCCTTGTGGGCCAGCATAGGTCCTCGAATCACATCGCCGATAGCATAGATCCCGGGCACGCTGGTGACGAAATGGTCATCGACTTCGACGCGGCCGCGATTGTCGATTTTGACGCCCACGTCCTCAAGGCCCAGCCCGCTCGTGTAGGGCACGCGGCCGATGGCCACCAGCACGACCTCCGCCTCGACGACCTGCGCGGCTCCGCCTTGCGCGGGCTCCAGCGTTACGCGGTTGATGCCGTTCGACCGGTCGACCTTCGTCACCTTGGTCGAGAGCTGGAAGGCCAGACCCTGCTTTTGTAAGATGCGCTGAAAGCTGCGGGCGATATCGAGGTCCATGCCCGGGAGGATGCGGTCGATATATTCGACCACATGCACCTCGGCACCCAGCCGTCGCCAAACCGAGCCGAGTTCGAGGCCTATCACGCCCGCGCCGACCACGACCAGCGTCTTTGGAACGCGCTGCAGCTCGAGCGCTCCCGTCGACGATACGATCGTCTTTTCGTCAACGTCGACACCGGGCAGTCGCGCCACGTCGGAGCCGGTCGAGATCACGATGGCCTTGCCGTCCAGCTCCGCCGTACCGCCCTTCGCGAGCGTGACCTGAACGCGCCCCGCACCCCCAATCCGGCCGATGCCATGATAGGTGTCGATCTTGTTCTTCTTCATCAGGAACGCCACCCCCTGCACGTTCCCGCTGACGCCCTCATCTTTGAACGTCATCATGCGTGCAAGATCGAGTTCGGGCCGGACGTTGATGCCCAGGTCCGCGAAGCCGTGCGCTGCTTCCGCGTAAAGCTCGCTCGCGTGCAGCAACGCCTTGGAGGGAATGCAGCCCACATTAAGACAGGTGCCGCCATGCGCCGCGTGTTTCTCAACCACCGCGACCTTGAGGCCAAGCTGCGCCGCGCGGATGGCGCAAACGTAGCCGCCTGGACCCGTTCCGATGACGATGAGATCGTATGCCGGCATACTCTGAGGGCTCCAGTTCGGGGGCAGCGCGTTACAGTTCGAGGAGGAACCGCTGCGGATCTTCCAGGCATTCCTTGACCCGTACCAGGAACGTCACCGCCTCCCGGCCATCGACGATGCGATGATCGTAGCTCAGCGCCAGATACATCATCGGCCGTGCCACGATCTGGCCGTTGCGCACCACGGCGCGTTCCTCGATGCGATGCATGCCCAGGATGCCAGCCTGCGGCGCATTCAGGATCGGCGTCGAAAGCATCGAGCCGTAAACGCCGCCGTTCGAGATCGTGAAGGTGCCGCCCTGCATTTCCTCAATAGTAAGTTTTCCATCCCGGGCGCGGCGCCCGAAGTCGGCAATCGCCGCTTCAATTTCCGCAAGGTTTTTGCGGTCGGCCTCGCGGATGACGGGGACGACAAGGCCCCGCTCCGTGCCGACGGCGACGCCGATGTGGTAGTAATTCTTGTAGATGAGATCCGCACCGTCGATCTCGGCATTGACGGCTGGGATGTCGCGCAGCGCTGTCAGACAAGCTTTGACGAAAAATCCCATGAAGCCGAGCTTCGTTCCATGGCGTTTTTCGAACAGATCCTTGTACTCGGCGCGCAGCTTCATCACCGCGCTCATATCCACGTCGTTGAACGTGGTCAGCATCGCGGCGGTGTTTTGTGCGTCCTTCAGACGGCGCGCAATGGTCTGCCTCAGGCGCGACATCCGCACCCGCTCCTCACGCTCCGCATCGTTCGAGATCGAGGGTACGCGCATCTGGGAAGGCGTTGGCGCCGGAGCGGTCATCGAGGTGCCTGGGGTCTGATCCTCAGGTGGGCTTGGGCTGGGTATAGCGCCGGACGCCGGGGAAGGCGCGGCTCGAGAGGCCGCAGCCAGCGCATCACCCTTCAGGACCTGTCCGCGGCGACCCGTCCCCGTGACGTCCTCGGGGGCCAGATTCTGCTCCTCCATAATTTTGCGAGCGGAGGGGGCAGGCAGCATTGATCCGTCGGTGGGACTTGAGGCCCTGGCGGGCGTCGAAGGTGCAGCTTGCTCGCGCTGAGGCGTGGCGGCCGGATCGGGACGAGCGGGTGTGGCGACGTTGCTCGCGGCTGGCGGCGAAGCGGCTTTCTCCTTGGTATCTCTTGCCTGCGACGGCTCTTTCCCCTTGGCCCCGCCGCCCTCCTTGATCAATCCAACGACGCTGCCCACGGCGACCGTCGCGCCCTCGGCGACCGAGATGTCGGCCAGAACACCTGCAACCGGCGATGGAACCTCGACCGTGACTTTGTCGGTCTCCAGCTCGACCAACGGCTCGTCAACGGCGACCGTATCGCCGGCTTGCTTCAGCCATTTACCGACCGTCGCTTCGGTCACGGATTCACCGAGGGCTGGAACACGGATTTCAATGGCCATCGGTAAACGTCTCTCTGGTTTGCCGGCGCGGCCGGTGCAGCAATCGAGCTCGGTGCAAACGCGCCAGCAGGGAAATGGTGCAGGCCGGATGGAAAAGAGTCGGCACGAGCGCAACGTGAGCCCTGCCGCGTAAGCAGTGTTCGGTCAACTGTTTCCAGACGCCAGCGCCTGCTCGACAATGGTTTTTTGCTCACTCGCGTGCCTCGACGCCAACCCTGTCGCCGTCGAAGCGGAAGCCGCGCGCCCGACATAACGTCCGCGCTGCTTACGCCCGATATGGTCGAGCACCCACTCGATCAGCGGCTCGACGAAGGTCCACGCACCCATGTTGCGCGGCTCTTCCTGCGCCCAGACGATTTCGGCATTCGGGAAGCGGGCCAGCTCCGTCATCAAAGCTCGGGCGGGGAACGGATAAAGCTGCTCGACGCGCATGAGATAGACGTCATCGGTCCCGCTCGCCTCGCGGCCCTCATAGAGATCATAATAGAGCTTGCCTGAGCACAGCACGACGCGGCGGATCTCGGCATCCGGCCTGAGCGTGATCTTCTCGCCGGCTTTGATCTGGGCGTCGTCCCAAAGGACGCGATGGAAGCTCGAGCCCGAGGTCAGCTCGTCGAGGCTCGACACCACGCGCTTATGCCGAAGCAGAGATTTCGGCGTCATGAGAATGAGCGGCTTGCGAAACTTGCGACGCAGCTGCCGGCGCAGGATGTGAAAGTAATTGGCCGGCGTGGTGCAGTTGGCCACCTGCATGTTGTCTTCGGCGCACATTTGCAGAAACCGCTCGAGACGCGCCGATGAATGTTCCGGACCTTGTCCCTCGTAGCCATGCGGCAGCAGGCAGACGAGGCCCGACATGCGCAGCCACTTGCGCTCTCCTGACGACAGGAACTGGTCGAAAATCACCTGCGCGCCATTGGCGAAGTCGCCGAACTGCGCCTCCCAAAGCACAAGCGAATTGGGCTCGGCCAGCGAATATCCATACTCGAATCCGAGCACGGCCTCCTCGGACAGCATGGAGTTGATGACTTCAAAGCGCGCCTGATCCGGCGCCACGTGCTTCAGCGGCGTGTAGCGTCGCTCGGTCGTCTGATCAAACAGCACGGAATGGCGTTGAGAGAAGGTACCGCGCTCGCTGTCCTGGCCGGATAACCGAACCGGCGACCCCTCATTCAGGAGCGTGCCGAGCGCCAGGCTCTCGGCCATCGACCAATCCAGGCTCTCGCCGCGCTCGATCATCTCGCGCCGGCGGTCGAGAAGACGCGAGATCGTCTTGTGTGCCTGAAAGTCATGCGGAATGGTGGTCAGGCGGCGCCCGACCTCCCGCAACACATCGGCAGCCACGCCGGTGTCACCGCGACGGGCTTCGTCTTCGGCAAATCCCACGCCAGACCAGCGGCCGTCAAGCCAATCCGCCTTGTTGGGTTTGTATCCCTCGGCCGCGCCAAGCTCGCTGTCGAGATGCGCCCGGACGTCCGCCTTCATGGTCTCCAGTTCGGACGTATCGATGACGTGCTCCGAGACCAGGCGCGCCGCATAGCTCTCGATCACGGTCGGATGAGATTTGATCTTGGCGTACATCACCGGCTGAGTGAATGCGGGCTCGTCCGATTCGTTGTGGCCATGCCGCCGGTAGCAGAACATGTCGATGACGACGGGTTTTTGAAACCGCTGCCGGAATTCGATGGCGATCTTGGCTACATGCACCACGGCTTCGGGATTGTCGCCGTTGACGTGAAAAATCGGCGCCTCGACCATCTTGGCCACGTCCGAGCAGTAGGGCGAGGAGCGCGAATAGCGGGGATTGGTGGTGAAGCCGATCTGGTTGTTGATGATGAAATGGATCGACCCGCCGGTGCGGTGCCCCTTTAAGCCGGATAGACCGAAACACTCGGCCACGACACCCTGGCCGGCGAACGCGGCGTCCCCATGGATGAGCAGCGGCAGTACGGGGGTGCGCTCGCCGGGGAGGCACCCGAGCTGGTCCTGCTTGGCCCGCACCTTGCCAAGCACGACCGGATCGACGATCTCCAGGTGCGACGGGTTGGCGGTCAGCGACAGGTGCACGCGATTGTTGTCGAACTCGCGGTCCGACGAGGCTCCCAGGTGATACTTGACATCGCCTGATCCCTCGACGTCGTCGGGCTTGAACGAGCCGCCCTTGAATTCGTTGAAAATGGCCCGCAGCGGCTTTCCTAAGACATTGGCCAGCACGTTGAGGCGACCTCGGTGCGCCATGCCGAAGACGATGTCTTGCAGCCCCAGTTGACCGCCGCGTTTGATGATCTGCTCCAAGGCGGGAATCAGGGCTTCCGCGCCCTCCAAGCCGAAGCGCTTGGTGCCGGTGTATTTGACGTCGGCGAACTTCTCGAAACTCTCGGCCTGAATGAGCTTATTCAGGATTGCTTTGCGGCCCTCGAGGGTAAAGCTGACGTTCTTGTCGACCCCCTCGATCCGTTCCTGAATCCAGCGCTTCTGCGCCGGACTCGTGATGTGCATGAACTCGACGCCGATCTGGCCGCAATAGGTCCGCCTCAAAATCCGCAGGATCTGCCGCACGGTGGCCGTTTCCAGCCCAAGCACGCGGTCAATGAAAATGGGCCGGTCAAGGTCGGCGACCGTGAATCCATAAGTCTCGGGGCGTAACTCCTGGTGGGGGCGCCGCTCGGAGAGCCCCAGCGGGTCGAGATCGGCGACGAGATGGCCCATCACGCGATAGGCCCTGATGAGCATCAAGGCGCGGAGGCTGTCCTGGGTCGCGCGAAAGCTGGCCGCCGGCGAGAGTTCGACCCCAAACCGAACCGCGTTCTGGTCCACCTTACGTCTGATCTCACGTTCGGCGGCCCCGTAGTCGCCCGTTAGCGCGTGCAGCAGATCCCCGCCGGGCTCCTGCAGGGTTTCCAGGCCCGGCGCCCATGTGGGACCAGAATGGCCAGCCTCTGCCTTGCCGTTACCGGTTGTGGATTGCTCGTCGTGCAAGCTCTGGAAGAACAGCCGCCACTCGTCGCTGACGGAGCCAGGGTTGGTCTCGTATTGCGCCTGCATTTCCTCGATGTACCCAGCGTTGGCGCCACTGAGGAAGGAGGTTTGCGCAAATGCGCGGTTTTGCGGCTGACGGGCCATACGGCTGCTCCCGGCGAGACGTGATTAAAGACGGACGCGAACGCTGACCCGTGCGGGCAATGTCTGACGCCTCAC
>JBKJYG010000597.1:0-9054 GCA_046715905.1 Hyphomicrobiaceae bacterium
ATAAGCTCTAGGCTGAGTCGCCTCAAAAATCAATCAACGTGTATGGGACGCTTTAATGACCCTTTTTAGCTCCGCTGAGACGTCTCATGGGAGCCTGCTCTATTGAGGCGGGGATGACGGCTCGATGCGAATCGAATTAGTAAAAACCTCATCGCTCCAATGTCTGCAAACGGGTGATGAGCGCGACTTGCCGCCCCGATCACCTCTCCCTAACATGCCCGGGCCACATTGGTGAACGCCCAGCTCACGCCAACGATGGACGGGAAGACTCATGTCACAGGACGCCGGCAAGACCGCCTCCACGCCGAAAAAACGTGAGAAGCGCACCATCACCGAAATTCGCGACTCGAAAACAACGCGCGAGAAATTCGTCTACATGTCCGTGCCTGACTATACGGCCGCGCAATGGGCCGAGATGGCCGGCGTCGACGTTGCGGTGGTCGGCGACAGCCTTGCCATGATCGCGCACGGGCACAAGAACACCGTCCCCGCCACGATGGGCATGATGGTGATGCATGCCCAGGCCATTCGGCGCGGCGCTCCCAACACTTTCGTGCTCGGATGCATGCCCTACCAGAGCTACAACACCGTGGATCGGGCGCTGGTGAATGCCACCCGCTTCATGCAGGACGCCTTGTCCGATGCGGTTAAGCCGCAGGGCGGAAAATCACAGGCCCACATTCTGAAGGCGCTGGTCGATGCCGGCATCCCGACGGCATCGCACATTGGTCTGACGCCGCATACGATCGCCATGTTCGGCGGCTTCAAAATTCAAGGCCGCACCGCGGACGCGGCCATGAAGATCATCGAGGACGCGCTCGCCATCGAGGACGCCGGCTGTTTCATGCTGGAGTTCGAGGCGGTCCCAGCGCGGATTGCCCAACTCATCTCGGAGCAGCTCACCATCCCGACCATCGGGATTGGTGCGGGCGTCGGCACGGACGGCCAGATCCTGCTGTGTCACGACCTGCTGGGCGTATTTACCGACTTCAAGCCGAAGTTCACAAAGCGCTTTGCCAAGCTTACCGAAGTCGCGGTGGCGGGCATCCAGCAGTACATCAAGGAGGTAAAAGAGGGCAGCTTCCCGGACGATGATCACTCCTACAGCGTCAAGGAGGAGGAGTACGAAAAGTTTGCGCAGATGGTCCGGAAGCGCCGGCAGATTTGAGTGAGCTCCCCCTGGGAGATGGCCTCCCTGCCAGCCGCCGATAACTCGTCGGCGGCTCAGGCTTTCTCCAGCCCCAGGGCGACCTTGAAGCGACGCGCAATGGCTGATCCGTCCTTCTCCGGCAGGCACCACGGATCCTCCGTCAGCGCGATCTTCGCGACGGCAAAAGTCGGGCCGGGGCGTTTGAACAGAAACTCCGCCAGCTCTGCAACCTGACCCTGCTCCGTCACGAGCAGGGTCTCTGCAATACCAAAGCCCCGCGCGATCGCGAGCAGGTCGGTGCGGCCCGACGTCAAGCCCCGCTGCCGTCCCGTCTCCGAGAAGGTTTCATTATCGAGCACAAGAATGCCGAGGTTGGCTGGACCCTGGTCCGCGACGACGCCAAGGGATCCGATACCCATCATCATCTCACCGTCGCCCGTGATGGCCAGCACCCGGCGGGACGGCTGTGCCAGCGCGACGCCCAGTGCAGTCGGCACCGCCAGCCCCATGCCGCCCCAAGAGTACAAATACTCGGGCGCATCGCCGGCCGCGAAGATGTCCCACGTCGGACTGCCGAGCCCCGGCACGACGAGGCCATCGCCCCGATGGCGCAGAAGCTCCGCCACGAAAGGCCGTCGATTGAGCTTGTTGGACCGGGATTGCAGCGGCGGCTTGGGATCCGTGTTCGTCATGATGTCCTCACTCCTGGCCGAACCCTTTGGCGCCGATGATGCGCTGGCTGACGAGCACGGCGGCGGAGACCGTGCTGTTGAAAGCCAGGTCAGCCGCGGCGGCAAACACCTCGCCGACCTCGGAGGCGTTATCGACCGCAAAGCATTTCACGCCGACCGCTTCGAGCACGGGGCGCACGGCCTGCCCCATCGGCACCTGCCACGGATTGAACTCGCCCCATTGGCCACGCATCGTCACCAACATCAGGCACGGCGCCCGAAACGTTGCCGGAAGACCCAATGCGTTGATGCAGTTGCCCACGCCCGAAGACTGCATTGCGATCATCGCCCGCTTGCCTCCGAGCCACTGGCCAGTGACGACGCCGATACCCTCCTCTTCGGTCGAAAGCGTCACCAGGCGCATGTCACGATCGTCTTCAACCCTGCCCAGAAGTTTGATCAGCCCGCCATCCGGGACCGTGCAGACCGTCTTGATGTCACGCGCCTGCATCTCGCGAAAGACATCGTCTGACCAGTGGGTCAACGCGGTGTTCGGCATTGAAGCTTCGATCCTTCCTGTGCGAGCCGGGGGCCCGCTCCGGGCCCGATGACTTTGCCACGGCCCGCGGATCGGTCAAGACCGTTTGCGAGCAGCCGGACAGCGGTCCAGCGCAGGCGACATGAAAAACCTGCGAGGGTCGCCCATCGCAGGTCGAAAACGTTATCACGGCGTGGGATTTAGACGGCTTCTTTCAAGTCCTTCGCGGCACGGAACGCGACCTTCTTGCTGGCCTTGATCTTGATGGCCTCGCCTGTTGCCGGATTGCGGCCCATGCGGGCGGGGCGCTTGCGGACCTGCAAAATACCCAGGCCGCCAATACGAATGCGTGCGCCCTTTTTGAGATGCGTGGTGATCATGCCAACCATGCTGGCAAGGACTTCATTCGCCTGCTTCTTGGGAAGGCTGTGTTCTTCCGCAATTGCATTTCCCAGATGACGCAAAGTTACTGTGGTCGATTTGGTGGCTTTTGCGGATTTCGCGGCAGCCTTTGCCGGAACCGCCTTCGCTGCTGCTTTCGCCATGAGCGTTTTGTCCTAGATGCTATCGGGTTTTGGTCGCAGGTGTCGGGCAAAACCGCGCCATGTTTTCGTAGGTATGTAAACTCACGCTGTTTTAGAAGTCGGAAATTATCGGCGCCCGCAAGAAATTCTCTCGAGTGATGCGATTGCCACGATTTTCATGCGTTTTCTACTGTTTTCTCAAATCAAACGACGCATTTCACGCAGCGCTCGATACCGCGTGGGCCTCGCACGCCGTTGCCTCAGGCGGCAGCGGTCATTTCTACGCGTCCGACATTTTCGATCTCGAAGGAGAATGTTTGCCCCGACTGGATGGGCAGCGTCGCGATGAGACTGCCGGTGATGACAACCTGGCCCTCGAACAAAGGCCGCTGGCGATCATTGGCCAGGTTGGCAAGCCAAGCCAACGCGCCCATCGGGTCATCCGTGCGACCTTCGCGAACATCCTCGCCGGTCGACAAGCGACCCTTGAGACCATCAAGATCGAGCGTCGCGGGCGGGGAGATTGCGGCTCCCAGTACGATGCCCGCGTTCCACGCATTATCGGCAATCAGCGTCAGCGCACGCGTGGCTTTGTAGTCGGCGTTGCGATCCTCGATCAGCTCGAAGGCCGCCATGACGGTGTCAACGGCCGGGCGCACGTCCTCGCGCGTGTAGGGCGTGGATTGCGGCGGAAGGCTGCGCGCCAGCCGGACGGCCAGCTCACACTCGACCACGACATGCATGTGCTCCTTGAGAGACAGCATGTGCGGCGAGTTATGGATCCGCCGAGCGTAGATCATACCGCCGCAAGGGTGATCGATACCCATAAGCTGCTGCATGACCTTGGTGGTCGTGGCGATCTTGAGACCCGCCACGGGGCCGTAAAGCGGCTCCCAGAATTCACGCAGCGCTTCCTGCGCTGCATAGGCATCCGCGACCGTCTGCGGCGCCAAGGCGGCCGCAAGCTCGCGGTAGGGCTCTCGCGAACGGTGAGCAGCAGCCAAGGCCGCGGCCGTTGCCCGGGCATCGAATGTCGCCATATCGATCTTCCTCTTCAGCCTCGGCGGGGTTGCGCCGTCACGAACTCTCGACCAGCTTACGCCACCAGGCGCTCGAGTTCCGATACGATGGCGCGTCCCATTTCTGATGTTCCGACCTTGCGCATATTCGGCTGCATGATGTCGCCTGTGCGGTAGCCCTGAGCCAAGGTCGCTGCAATCGCCTTGTCGATCAGATCGGCTTCTTTCGGCATATTGCACGAATACCGCAACGCCATCCCGAACGAGCCGATCTCGGCGATCGGATTGGCGATGCCTTGACCCGCGATATCGGGAGCCGAGCCATGGATTGGTTCGTAGAGAGCTTTGCGCAGGCCCGTCGCGGCGTTTGGCAGCCCGAGCGAGGCCGAGGGCAGCATGCCGAGCGATCCGGCCAGCATGGCGGCCTGATCTGACAGCATGTCGCCAAAAAGATTGTCGCAAACGATGACGTCGAACTGCTTGGGATTGCGCACGAGCTGCATCGCACACGCATCCGCCAGGATGTGATGCAGCTCGACATCCGGCGCTTCTTTCGCGTGCACAGCCGTAACGACCTGGTTCCAGAGCACGCCGGTTTTCATAACGTTGCGCTTCTCGGCCGAATGCACCTTGTTGCCGCGCTTGCGCGCGAGATCGAAGGCCACGCGGACGATGCGTTCGATTTCCCCTGTCGTGTAGACCGTCGTATCGACAGCGCGCTTCTGCCCGTTTTCGAGCGTCACGATCTCCTTCGGCTCGCCGAAGTACGTTCCGCCGGTCAGCTCGCGCAGGATCAGGATGTCGAGGCCTTCGACGAGTTCCCGCTTGAGGCTCGAGGCTTCAGCCAGCGCCGGATAGCAGATCGCAGGCCGCAGGTTGGCGAATAGATCCAGCTCTTTGCGGAGCTTCAGGAGTCCGGCCTCCGGGCGCAGCTCGAAGCTCACCTTGTCCCACTTAGGGCCCCCCACCGAACCGAAGATGATCGCATCGGCAGCCCTGGCTTGAGCCAGCACGGCATCCGTCAGAGGAACGCCATGTGCGTCGATCGAGCAACCTCCACAGAGGCCGCGCTGGGTCTCAAAACGAGCGCTGGCCTTCTTATTGAAGAACGCGACCACGCGATCGACTTCCGCCATTACCTCGGGCCCAATGCCATCGCCCGGGAGCAAGAGAAGATTGTGAGTGCTCATGCAGAAAGCCCGTCATTGTTCAAGTTTTGGAGGGTATAAAGTGAATTACGCCTCTGGATCGCAGGGTGCAAGACAGGAAGCGCGTGGCGCATCAAGAAAAGCGTTGGGCCAGGACCAAGCCCACGACTTTGACAGAGGGCCGCGATCGCCTTAGATCAGGCTTCCCGTTGGCCTCCCGACTGAACCGGCAGGTCTGCCCGCAGGCGGTCTCCCCCATCGACGAAGGACGCGGCGTGCTGAGCTGGCCTGACGGCGTTGAACCAACCTCCGAATATGAGGCCGTGCTCAACTACATTCGCGAAGGTGAAGGCCATCTGTTCGTGACTGGGCGCGCCGGTACGGGCAAGTCGACGCTGTTGCGCGCCATGCAGGAGATGGTGGCCGAGGAAATGGTCATCCTTGCGCCGACGGGTCTCGCTGCCGTGAACGTCGGCGGCCAGACGATCCACTCGTTTTTTGGTTTCCCGCCGCGCTTGATCGGACCCGATGATATCCGCCGCAGCCGCAACGGCGCCGTCATGCGTAAGCTCCGCCTGTTGGTCATCGACGAGGTCTCGATGGTGCGGTCGGACCTGATGTGGGGCATTGATCAGGCGTTGCGGGTCAACCGGGGCCGACCGCGCGAAGCCTTCGGTGGCGTTCGGCTCGTCATGTTCGGCGACCTGCATCAACTGCCGCCGGTCGTGCAGGAGGCGGAAGTCGCCGTCCATCTCGAACACACTCACGGCGGTCCCTTCTTCTTCTCCATCGGCGCCTTCCAAGAGGGATCCGGAACGCAACGCATGGAATTGACGAAGGTGTTCCGCCAGCGCGACCCGGCCCTAATCGATGTCCTCAACAAGATCCGCGACGGCATTGTAGCCGAGGACGAGCTGAACCTGCTCAACAGTCGGGTGTCGCCTATTCGTACACTCTCGGAAGGTGATTCTCATGTCATCCTGACCCCGACCAACGCTGCCGCACAACGCATCAACCAGGCTTTCCTCAGGGCTCTGCCGAGTTCCGCGCACACGTTTGCGGCGGCGGTCACCGGCGACTTTGCCCAAGGCGCACATCCGACCGACTCAACTCTGGTTTTGAAGGCCGGGGCCAAGGTCATCATGTTGCGTAACGACGCCGACCGGCGGTGGGTCAACGGCAGCATCGCCCGCATCAGCCGCCTCGATCCGACCCAAGTTTGGGTCGAGATCGCCGGACGCGAGCATGAGGTCGAGCCCGTGTCGTGGGAGGCGCGGCGCTATGCTTACGATCAAGTCGCGCAAAAGATTGTCGAAACCATCAACGGTACGTTCAAGCAACTGCCCCTCCGCCTTGCCTGGGCGCTCACCATTCACAAGAGCCAGGGACTGACACTGAACAGGGTCTACATCGATCTGGGGCGAGGAACCTTCGCTCACGGCCAAGCCTACGTTGCGTTGTCGCGGTGCCGCTCGCTCGACGGTCTCACTCTCGCACGGCCTCTGAGGTCCCGCGATGTGCTGTTTGATCCCCGAGCGACCGGATACCGAGCCCTATTTCCGCAACTCGGCTGAAATGGTGCGTTGCAATATTCTTACGTCAGACGACCGCGTCAAGGTTCAGCAGCGAACATTTTTATGCCGCAATGCACCATTTTCCGCTTGCAATCGCGCGTTGTGGCCTTAAATACCGGCTATCATTGTCGGTTAAGCCACTATCAATCCCCCCGCCCCAGTAGGAGACTCTTGCGATGAATGATCAAATCAAGCAGAAAACCGAGCAGTTTATGAATGATGCCAAAGAGGGCCGCATTCCAGAGAACGTGCAGACCTTTGCCAAGGAAGGTGTCGAGAAGACCCGTGAAGCTTACGATCGCTTCAGCAGCCTGGCCAAGGATCAGGCAAAGGTGTCCGAGGACATTTTGAAGGCGACGCAAGACGGTGCCAAGGCGATCAGCTCCAAGTTGTTTGATAACGCTGCCGCCAATACTGAAGCAATCTTCGACGTTGCTTCGTCAATCGCCCGCGCCCGCTCGATTCCGGAAGCGGTTCGCATCCAGGCTGAGTTTTTCCAGAAGCAAATGACGACGGCTAGCTCGCAAACTCGTGAGCTGTTCGAGCTGTCGACGCGCGTGACGCAGCAGACGATGGAAAAGGTCAATACGGCAGCGACCCAGTCCGTCGATCAGATGCGCAAGGCAAGCTAAACCGGGCACCTCATAGTCCGGACGTCAATCCTGGCGTTATCGATAAAACAGGCTCGAAGCGTTTCGCTTCGGGCCTGTTTCTTGTGCGCATGTCGCCCACGCAGCCGCGCGCAGCTCAGCCGCGCAGCCCACAGGCGGGATTAGCGCGATCTCAAGTCGCGCGTCGCTCCCTGTCGAAAGTCTTGATGCCGTCCGAGATGAAAGAGGATAGATTGTCCGGACAAAGCCGGTCGACAGCTCACCTGCGATTTAGGGTCAGCCCGCCAGTATGGAGATCTTTCAATGACGACCCAATTGAAGCCTGATGTGCGCCGTTCGCTCGACAAAGCCCCAGCCGCGCCGATCGAGCGAGCAACCGCGACCGACAAGCCCATTACGCATCAACTGGCCCAGTTTGCCAGCCGCACGCGGGCCGAGGACATTCCGGGCGACGTGCGGGTGCGGGCGCTGCACCACATGCTGGACGCTGCCGGCATCGCTGTCGCCGCGTCGCGCTACGACCATGCGCACCGCGTGCTGACCGCCGTTCGTGGTTTAGGCGGCAGCGGCGAGGTTCCCGTATTCGGCTTGCCCGCCCGGCTCTCTCCGCGCGACGCTGCGACCGTGAACGGGTATCTCTGCCACGGCCTCGACTATGACGACACGCACGTGGCCGGCATCATCCACCCCACCGCAAGCTTGCTCCCCACTGTCCTTTCAACGGCGGCCCACGTCGGCGCCAGTGGCACGGCTATGGTGACCGCTTACATCGTCGGCGTTGAAGCAGCAGCGCGCCTTGCCTCGGTGGCGCAGGGCGCCTTCCATCAGGTCGGCTTCCATCCCACCGGCATGATCGGGATCTTTGGATGCACGCTCGCGGCGGGACGCCTCATGGGCCTCACCGAAAAGCAACTGGCCATGGCACAGGGCATTGCCCTGTCGATGGCCGCGGGCAGTCTCGAGTTCGTCGAAGATGGCGCCTGGAACAAACGTCTGCATGCAGGTTGGGCGGCTCAGGCCGGCATGACGGCCGCCGCGCTGGCGCAACAGGGCTTTGTCGGCGCCACCAGCCCATACGACGGCCGGTTCGGGCTCTTCAACTCGTATCTCGGGACACACAAGGAACGGGCCGACTACACGCTCGCGACCGCCGGCTTGGGTCAGGTTTGGGAGTTGCTACAAACCGCCATCAAGCCTTATCCGGCCTGCCATTTTACGCATGGCTGCATCGATGCAGCTCTGATCCTGCGCCAGAAGGGCTTGGATCCGCAGCGGATCGCAAAAATTGAGTGCCGCGTGCCCGAGGGGGTGTTCAAGGTGATCTGCGAGCCTGCAGCCAATAAGCTCCGCCCGGCAAACAGCTATGACGCCCAATTCTCCGTGCAATGGCTCACCGCGGCCGCGCTGGTGCGAGGCAAGCTGGGCTTGGCCGAGCTGGAACCTAACGAAATCACGGATCCCGAAATCCTCGCATTGACCTCCAAGGTCGGGTTCGCGGCTTACCAGGACAGCCCCTTCCCGAAGGCCTACTCGGGCGAAGTCGTCGTGACGCTCGACGATGGTCGCGTTGTCTCGCATCGCGAGCACATCAACCGGGGTGCCGCCGAGCGGCCGCTGGCCAACGCCGAGATCGTCGCAAAATTCCGGGCTAACGTCGGCACGGCGTTCGACTCTGAAACGACCGATCGAATGCAGCAGGCCATGTTGCGTTTGGAGGACGTCGGCGATGTCGGCGTGCAGCTCAGCGCGTTTTCACCACGATCACGTTAGACGATATCAGGCACAATACGACCAGCCGCCCCCAAAACAGCCCCGGCCA
>JBKJYG010000598.1:0-3152 GCA_046715905.1 Hyphomicrobiaceae bacterium
CCACCTACCTGTGCTGGCAATTCCTGCAATGGGGCATCGGCTTCTGGTTGGCGCTGCTCGCCGCCATGGCGATCTCGTTCATCATTGGCGTCCTCATCGAGCGCGTGATCCTGAGGCCTCTGCGCGATGCGCCGGTGCTTTCGATCGTCGTGGTCTTCATTGGGCTGCTCGCCATCTTTCACTCGATGGCCGGGGCGATCTGGAGCCACACCATCAAGGACTTCCCGTCCCCCTTCCCCAAGGTGCAGTTCTTCGGATCGGGCTACATCGGGCCGCACCAGATCGGCATGATCGTCGTGACGATCGTTCTGCTGTCGGCGCTGTTCGGGTTCTTCCGCTTTACGCCGCTCGGCCTCGCGATGCGTGCGGCGGCGC
This sequence comes from Hyphomicrobiaceae bacterium, assembly GCA_046715905.1. Taxonomy (GTDB): domain Bacteria; phylum Pseudomonadota; class Alphaproteobacteria; order Rhizobiales; family Hyphomicrobiaceae. The sequence continues at coordinate 376 of JBKJYG010000598.1, forward strand.
AAAACCCCGCGTCGGCACGACTGGCCGGGATCCGCGGCGATTGGATGCTGGCACTGGGCTGGGGCCTGGCCGCCGCCATCGGCGCCGCAGCCGGAGCCATGGTGGCGCCGGCCGTCTATCTTGAGCCGAACATGATGGCCGGCATCCTGCTTTACGGGTTTGCTGGCGCGCTCGTCGGCGGGATCTCGAGCCCGGGAGGCGCGGTTGCCGGCGGTTTCATCGTCGGCGTGCTCGAAAACATGGTGGCGCTGGTCGGCAATGCCATCGAAAAAGCAACGGGCGTCTATATCATCGGCAATGGAGAAAAGTTGACAGTGGCGCTGATCATCGTCATCGCCGTCCTGACCCTGAAGCCAAGCGGCCTGTTCGGCCGCACAACCGTAGTTCGTGTCTGACGCATGACCCTTGCCGCAGCAGGTCGCCCCATCGCCGGTGATGCCGTCCCCGCGGACCGGCTCAAACCCACGCCCGGATGGCTGTGGGCGCTGGTCGTGCTGGCCGCGCTGCTGCCCGTCTTCAGCAAGCTCACAGGCATCGTTTCCAACTTCATGTTTCTCCAGCTCTCGCTGATGATCGTGTATGCCATTGCGGTCCTCGGGCTCAATCTTCTGACGGGCTTCAACGGGCAGATATCGCTCGGGCACGGCGCCTTCTTTGCTGTTGGCGCCTATGTTGCCGCCATCCTGATGGACCAGGCCAACTGGCCGTACTGGGCGACGCTGCCGCTGGCGGCGGTCACCTGCTTCGTCGTCGGGTTCTTGTTCGGGCTTCCCGCCCTCAAGTTGGAGGGGCATTACCTGGCGCTGGCGACGTTTGCGCTGGCCATCGCGGTGCCGCAGATCCTGAAATACCGTCATCTCGAAGGGCTGACGAATGGCGTGCAGGGCATCAATCTCATCAAACCCGATGCTCCGTTCGGGCTACCGCTGAGCGGGGACCAGTGGATGTACCTGGTCGCGCTCGGCATGGCCGTCTTGATGTTCTGGCTTGCGCGCAATCTCCTCGACAGCCGCACCGGTCGCGCCATGATGGCGATCCGCGATCACGGCCTGGCAGCCGCCGCCATGGGCATCGATACGGCGCGGATCAAAGCCATGACGTTCGGCATCAGCGCCGCCTACACCGGGCTTGCCGGAGCCTTGCACGCGATGATCTTTGAATTTGTATCGCCCGACAGCTTTCGCCTCGAGCTCTCGATCTCGCTCCTCGTTGGTGCCGTGGTGGGCGGCATCGCACTGCTGCCGGGTGCCGTGTTCGGCGGTATTTTCGTGCAGGTGATCGAAAAGTATGCCGATGCGCTGACCAAGAAGATTTCAGCCAGCGTGCATCTGCCGATCGAGCTGGAGCCTTGGACGATCTACGGCATTGCGCTTATTGCCCTGATCTACTTGATGCCGACCGGAATTGCCGGCGGCTTGAAATCGATCCGGTCCCGAGCCGCACGCGGACTCGATCTATTGAAAAAGCGGTCCAATGGAGGAGGCACGATCCGATGAAAGCCTGGGTTTCAACGACCACGGTTGCAGCGTTTGCTTTGGCGTTCACCACCGCATCGGCCGGTGCACAGAAAAAGTACGACGAAGGCGCCACCGATACCGAAATCAAGATCGGCCACACCAACCCCTACTCGGGCAATGCCTCAGCCTACGGCGCCATCGGCAAGACGATCGAGGCCGTGTTCAAAAAGGTCAACGACGAGGGCGGCATCAATGGCCGCAAAATCAATTTCATCAATATGACGACGGCTACAGCACGCCTAAAACGGTCGAGATGGTGCGCAAGCTGGTCGAGGAGGACAAGGTACTGTTCCTCTTCAACACGCTGGGCACGCCGCCGAACACCGCCATCCACAAATACATGAACCAGAAGAAGGTGCCGCACCTGTTCGTGGCCACCGGCGCGTCCAAGTGGGGCAACCCGAAGGAATTCCCGTGGACGATGGGCTGGCAGCCCGACTACGCCACCGAGGGTGCCATCTACGCCCGGCACATCCTGGAAACCGTCAAGGATGCCAAGATCGGCGTCCTGATGCAGAACGACGACTACGGCAAGGACTACTTCAACGGCTTCAAGGCAGGGCTTGGCAAGGAAAACGAGAAGCTGATCGTGCAGGTCGCCACCTACGAGGTGACCGACCCGACCGTCGACAGCCAGATGATCCAGTTGAAGAACTCGGGCGCCAACGTCTTCTTCAATATCACGACGCCGAAGGCCGCAGCCCAGGCCATCAAGAAGGCCGCGGAGATCGGCTGGAAACCCGTGCACTACCTCAACAACGTCTCCTCGAGTATCGGAACGGTGATGCGGCCGGCAGGCATCGAGGCCTCGCAGGGCATCATGATCGCTCAGTATCGCAAGGACGCAACCGACGCGAAGTGGGCCACGTCACCCGACGTGGTGGCTTGGAAAGCGTTCATGGCCAAGTACATGCCTTCAGCCGACGTCAAGGACGATGGGCACTCGTTCGGTTATGCCGTATCGCAGACCCTGATCGAGACGCTGAAACGGGCCGGCGACACCCTGACCCGGGAGAACATCATGAAACAAGCAGCCAGCCTCGAGGTCGACGCTGCACCGCTGCTTCTGCCAGGCATCAAGGTCCAAACCAGCCCGACCGATTTCTATCCGATCCAGTCGGTCCAGCTTTCACGGTTCAAAGGCGAGTCTTGGGAGCTGTTCGGTGACGTTCTCTCGAGCCCAGCCAAGTAGCGAGCAGCCCGGCGGCATCGAGGGGCCCGATCCGCCGCGCGCCTTATCGATCAAGGATGCTCCAGCTC
>JBKJYG010000599.1:0-3645 GCA_046715905.1 Hyphomicrobiaceae bacterium
TCGCGGATCAACCCGCAGCCCAAGAGATCAAGGCCGGCGCGACCGGTCACCTCGGGGAATGGGAAGTGACAGCGAACGTGAAGCGAGATGCCTCAGGCAACGCGCATGACCTTTCAGGATCGATGGAGATGAAGCACATTGGAGTGTGCAGCAAGGACGATCCGGAACAGAAAACCGGAGAAATCCGGCTGACGCCGTCACGCTGGTCATCCAGCATCGACGTGAGGCTGTTCATCGAAGGCGTTCAATGCACCTATGCCGGTGACCTGTCGGGCGCCGCTATCGGAACATTGATGTGTCCCGACCGAAAACCGGTTCCCCTCACGCTGTGGATCAATGACTGATCCGAATTGCAGGCAGCAGGAACTGCGGCTGCCCATGCTCGATGCCGTGTTCCTCACCGCGAACAGCGCCGGAACTTCCGCGGTGCGCATGGCTCAAGCTATCAGGTTTCGTCGCCAAGACACGCCGCGGCGCGGATCGCGTTAGCATTGCCCCCAGCGTTCGGTCATAATCGGCACAACACCGCACGACGGGCCGTGGCCAAGGATAAAATCCGCAGCACGTCGTGCATCTTCGACGGAGGCTTGGTCATGCGAACGTTCATCACGGCCGCAATAGCGCTGTTTGTGTCCGTGCCGCACGCCATCGCTCAAGCGCCACCCTACCCGTCAAAGCCGATCAAATTCGTCGTTCCGTTTGGGCCGGGATCGGCCAGCGACGCCCTCGGCCGCATCGCGGCGCACGACCTGTCGCAAGCGATCGGGCAACCCGTCGTTGTCATCAATAAGGCGGGCGCCGATGGCTCCCTGTCCGCCACCGAGGTGAAGCGCGCGGCACCCGACGGCACCACATTCCTGTTCGGCAGCAACAGCCCCCTCGCGGTGGTGCCGCACCTGCGCAAGGATCCGCCCTATGACGTTCTCACGGATTTCACGCCGGTGACTTTTCTAGGTGTGAACAGCATCTACATCGTGGTCAGTCCATCCGTGCCGGCCAAGACCCTCATTGAGTTCATCGCCCACGCCAAAGCGCATCCCAAGGCGCTCAACTACGCGACCGGCAACACCTTCGCCATCGTCGGAACATCACTGTTCGCCGCCAATGCCGGCATCGAGATGCAGCACATCCCGTATAAATCGGAGCCGGACGCGATCGTGGACCTGCTGTCGGGGCGGATTCAATTCATGATGGGCACCTTCACGACGGTGTCACCACACGTCAACGGCGGCAAGCTGCGCGTCCTGGCATCGACCCACCACGAGCGCAATCCGCTCTGGCCCGACGTTCCTTCGATCGTAGAAGCTGGACAGCCCAAGTTCCCGTTTGATCCGTGGTTCGCGCTGGTTGGCCCCGCCGGGCTGCCACCCGACATCGTGGCCTACATGAATAAGGCCATGGCGAGCGTGCTCGCGAAGCCATCGGTGCGCGAGCAGATGCTGAAGCAGGGCTTCTCTCCCAAGTCGTCGACGCCTGAGGAGCTGGCGGTCTACCTCAAGGACCAGCTCGCGGTGTGGAAGACGGCGCTGACGGCGGCCGGCGTCGAGCCGCAGTGAGGCGGTCAATCCAACCTGATCTTCAACTCCCGGATGAGCTTCCCGTACCGCTCGTAGTCCTTGCGCAGCAGTGCGCCCAATTGCTGGGGGGTGCCGTCGCGGGAGCGCAGCGCCAATCTTAGAAAATGCGCCTTGACGTCGGGTAGCCTCGCGATGGTGTTCATCTCGCGGCTGAGTTTCTCGATGATGGCCGGCGATGTGCCCACTGGCGCAAACAGCGCGAACCAGTTGATCAGGTCGGCTTCGGGATAAATCTCGCTCAGCATCGGCACGTCGGGAAAGTCGGGGTGTCGCTCGCTATCGACGACGGCGAGGAGCTTTGCCTTGCCCGCTTTGACGTGCGGCAGGACGTTGCCTTCGGAGAAGACCTGAGCAACCCCCGCCAGGAAATCGTTGAGGGACTCCGAACCACCCCGGTAGGGCACATGCAGCATGTCGATGCCGGCGGACAGCTTGATGGTTTCGTAGATCATCTGGGTCATCGTGCCCAAACCCGATGAGGCGAACACGAGCTTGCCGGGATTGGCTCGGCCATAGGCGGCGAGTTCCGCGATGCTGTTGGCCGGGATCGAGGGATGGACCGCGACGATCAGCGTGGAATCGGCATATTGCGTAATCGGAAGCATGTCTTTGAAGGGATCATAGGCAGAGGCTCGCGCGTGCGGGAGAATGGCCAGGGTCGCCACCGGCGTTGCGAAGAAGGTGTATCCGTCGGGAGCCGATTTCACGCCCAGCTCGACGCCCACGGCACCCGATGCACCACCTTTGTTTTCGATGACGAACTGCTGGCCCAGGGCCTTCGACAGCCGCTCGACATAGGGACGAGTGGCGTTGTCGGTCGAGCCACCCGGCGGGTAGTTGACGATGATCCGGACCGGGCGGTTGGGCCATGCCTGGGCATCCGGAACCGCGCTCTGCGCCAGGGCGGCTCCAGGCAGCACCAACAGTCCCCCGAGCACGCACAGGGCGCGCCCCCAATTTGCAAACCGCATGTAAGTCCTCCCATTATTCCTTCATTGCAGCCGAAGGAGGCTGAAGCAGGCAAGCCTAATAGCTCGCGACGCCGAGGGCGAGAGGCAACAGCTTGCGCGGTCAGGCGGCGAGCGTGTCCTCGAGGATCATCGCCGCGGCCTTTTCTCCGATCATGATCGAGGGCGCATTGGTGTTGCCGCCGACCACCTGCGGCATGATCGAAGCGTCGGCCACCCGCAAGCCCCTCATCCCATGCACCCTGAGCCGCGCGTCGACGACGGCGTCGGAGCCCTGGCCCATGCGGCAGGTGCCGACGGGATGTAGGTTCGAGACGCCGCGATTGCGAAGGTCTTCGATCAACGCTTCGTCGGAACTCACCGCCGGTCCCGGCTGCACCTCCTCGGCGACGTAAGGCTTCATCGCGGGTTGTTCGGCGATTTTCCGGGCCAGCCGCAAACCGTAGAGCATCGCGTCGATATCGTAGGCGGTCTCTAGAAACTTGAACTCGATTTTGGGCGGGCTCAAAGGATCGGGGCTCTTAAGGCTGAGCCGACCGCGGCCTTCGGGGCGCAAATGCACGGGCGATATCGTGAACCCCGGCCACTTGTGGGCGTAAATGCCGTCGCGATCGCGGCTTTGGATCGACCACAGAAAGATGTTCATCTGCAAATCCGGCCGATCAAAGCGAGCGTCGGAGCGCACCAGGATTCCCGCCAGCGTGCTGATGCTCGAGAGCGGCCCGTTGCGGCCCATCGCGTACTGGACGCCCGCGGCCAACTTGCGAACGGGAGACAGGGCCAGATCATTGAGCGTGCCCGCTTTCGACGACCGCCAGGCCACGTAGGAATTAAAATGATCATGCAGGTTGGCGCCGACGGCGGGCGCGTCACGCAGCACGGTCACGCCCATCTCTTGCAAATGCGCGGCTGGGCCGATGCCGGATAACAGCAGCAGTTGCGGGGACCCATACACGCCACCCGACACGATCACCTCGCCTCGAGCGCGCGCGGTTTCCAGTCCTTTCGGCGTACGATATTCAACGCCGACGGCGCGGCCGTCCTCGATCAGAACGCGCGTCGCGTGGGCATTGGGGGTCACCACTAGGTTCTTGCGACGG
>JBKJYG010000600.1:0-4449 GCA_046715905.1 Hyphomicrobiaceae bacterium
GCCTTAGGCAGAAAGTCGCCGTACTTGGCGTTGAAGTCGAAGAGGTTGGCATCATGCGGCGCATCGTGGCGGTCGCCGACGCACTCGCGCGGTACGATCACGCGATAGCCGTATTGAATGGCATCGATTGCTGCCGCCCGCACGCAGCCGCTGGTGGAGCAGCCGGTCAGGATCAGCGTGTCGACGCCGAGTCCCATCAGTGTTGAGCCAAGCGACGTGCCGAAGAAGCAGCTCGGATAGTTCTTAACGATGACGAGATCCTCGGGTGCGGGCGGAATGCGCGGATCGATTTCGGCCAGCGGCTCGCCTTCTACCAGGTCGCGCAGCGCCGGCACTTTCTTCACGAACAGCCCGCCGTCCATGCCGGAGGGGTGGTATATCACCTTCGTGTAGATGATCGGCACACGAGCCCGGCGGGCCGCGGCGAGGAGCCCAACGGTTGCCTCCACCGCATCGACCACGCCTTGCCCGAAAAACGGCGCATCCTTCGTGGTGTAGGCCTGGATGAAATCGATCACCAGCACGCAGGGCCGTTGTCCAAAACCGATGCGACTGTCGAACACGCCCTGGTAATTCGCCTCGCGCGTTTCACTCATTGCTGCCTCCAAGCTCTCGTCATTCTCCTGCCCTTGGTCCATGCTACACTTGGGCTACCGTTGCGCATCGCGTCCTCGTTGACGCGCACCTCGATGATCAGCTTCCTCACGTCTAGGCCTTCGCTGGCGCGGCAACCGCCGTTCCGTCGAGTTCGGGCCCGAAGTGGCACGCCGCTTGATGCCCCCCTCTCACGTCCCTCAGCGCCGGATCCAGCTCTGCACAAGCTTTCGGGACGGCATACGCACCGAGCAAACGCGTCTCGACTTTCCCAGCCGCTCCAACGAGGCGCGCCCGAAAGCAGCGCGGATGGAACCGGCAGCCTTTCGGCACGGCTGTGCCCGAACTGATCTCGCCATAGAGGGGAGTACGCTGTCGGCTGCGCTCGATCTTCGGGTTGCCAACGGGAACGGCGGAGAGAAGCGAAAGCGTATAGGGATGCCGCGGTCCTCCGTAGAGATGGTCGCGGCTGGCAATCTCGACGATGCGGCCGAGATACATCACGGCGACACGATCGCTCACATGGCGCACCACGGCAAGATTGTGGGCGATGAAGAGATAAGCGACGCCAGTGCGCCGCTGGATATCGCGCAGCAGATTGAGAATCTGCGCCTGAATCGAAACATCGAGCGCGGATACCGGCTCATCGAGCACCAGGAGTTTTGGCGATAAAGCCATGGCCCGCGCAATCCCGATCCGTTGCCGCTGGCCTCCAGAGAACTCGTGCGGATAACGATGGGCGAGGCCCGCATCAAGGCCGACGAGGCCCATGATTTCGGCAACCCGCGCGCCGATTGCAGCTCGCGGATGCCCATGCACGATCATGGGCTCGGCGATCAGGGCGCCGACGCTCATCCTCGGATCGAGCGAGCCATAAGGATCCTGGAACACCATCTGCAACTCGGAACGCAGACGCCGGACCTCCGCGCTGGTCTTTGCGGTGATCTCCTGATCCGCGAACGTGATCCGCCCGCCGCTGGGCTCGATCAGCCTGAGCACCAGACGTCCGAGCGTGCTCTTGCCGCTGCCGGTTTCTCCAACAAGCCCAAGTGTCTCTCCGGCGTTGAGCGAAAAGGATACGTTGTCGACAGCCATGACCGGTGCCCGCCGCCGCCCAAGCAGCCATCGCCCGCCACCGAAGGTTTTCGAAATGCCGTCTACCTCGAGCAGCGACGTTGCAGCCGCCGTGGCATGGACCGGTGCGCTCATGCAGGCCTCATCGCGGACGGAAGCTCACGCCATCGCCAGCAACGTGCGAGGTGATCGGCGGCCCCCGCTGCCTCGAGTGCGGGTCGCGTCGTCGCGCAGTCCTGCTGGCCCCGGCCGACAAAGCATCTGGGCTCGAACGCGCACCCCGCCGGCATCAGTTCGGGACTGGGCGGCATGCCCTCAATCGAAGTGAGGTCATTGCCAGCCGGCGTATCGATATGCGGAATCGAGCGGAAGAGCGATACCGTGTAGGGGTGGCGCGGCGCCTCGAAAATGCGCTCAGCCGTTCCCTGTTCCATGACGCGTCCGGCATAAAGCACGGCGACCCTGTCAGCGTGGCGCGCCACGACGCCCAGATCATGCGTAATCAGCACGAGCCCCATGCGAGTGTCGCGTTTCAACTCGCCGAGCAGCTCCAGGACTTGCGCCTGCACGGTCACGTCGAGGGCGGTCGTCGGCTCGTCGGCGATCAAAACTTTCGGCCCTAGCGCGATGGCCATGGCGATGAGCGCGCGCTGGCGCATGCCGCCCGAGAACTGATGCGGATAGTCGTCGATGCGCTGGTGGGGATCGGGTATATGGACGCGCGCCAGCACCTCGATCGCACGCTTGCGCGCCGCCGAGCGGCTGAGCGGAAGATGCGCACGCAGTACCTCGCTGATCTGGTCGCCGATCGTAAACACGGGATTGAGTGCGGTCAGCGGATCCTGGAACACCATGGAGATCTCGGCGCCGCGCCGCCGACGGAGCGCTTCAGGTTCGAGCTTCAGGAGATCGACGCCATCAAGCAGCACCTCGCCCTGTTGGACCCGTCCGGGCGCCGGCAAAAGGCCCGACGCGGAATGGAACGTCATGGTCTTGCCGGAGCCGGACTCACCGACCACCGCCAGCGTTTCGCCACGGCTGACAGCAAGTGAGATATCGTCGACGATCACGGTCGATTTGCGCTCGCCTGGAAACACGGTGGTGAGGCCGCGAATTTCGAGAATCGGATTGTCGGTGTTGACGCCTGTCACAGCAGCGCCCGCCCCGTCTGTCGACGCATCTGTGGATCGAGCGTGTCACGAAGCCCGTCGCCGAGCAGATTGAAGGCAATCACGGCAAGCGCGATGCACAGGCCCGCGGAAAGCGAGATCCACGGGTTCGTGGTGATGAGCGAATTGCCGTCTGAGATGATGTTGCCCCAGGTCGGTGTGGGCGGCTGCACACCAAGTCCCAGGAAAGACAGCCCTGCTTCGGCTAGAATCGCCGTTGCCGCGCTGACCGTCGCGACGACAATGACGGGCGGCAGGGCATTGGGGATGACGTGGCGGAGCAGGACGCGCGTCTCCGACATGCCGATCGCGCGCGACGCTTCTATGAATGGCCGCGGCTTGATGGTGAGGACGACCGACCGCATCACGGCGGCGACACGCGGCGTGAACGCGATCGCCACCGCCATGATCACCGATTCGAGCGAGGAGCCGCGTGCGGCCACCAGGGCCAGCGCGAACAGGAATCCCGGAAAGGCCAGCAGGATATCAATAATGACGATCGTGATGCGCTCGGTCCAGCCGCCAGCGAACCCGGCCAGTGCTCCGATCAGCGTTCCAGTCGTGAGCGACAGGGCCACAACCGCAAAGGCGACCTTGAGCGAGATCTGGGTGCCGAGCAGGATGCGCGAAAAAACATCGCGACCGAATTGGTCGGTGCCGAGCCAGTGCTCGGCCGAGATCGGCGCCAGAGTATTCGCCATGTTGGTCTGCAGCGGCGGATGCGGCGCGATCCAAGGTGCGATCAGCGCCACCACGAGAAGGCCGGCGAGGATGATCGTGCCCGTCGCCAGGCCGGGGTGGCGAAGATAATTGCGCAACGTCCAAAGGACGGAGCTACGCTCCGATCCAGCAGGTGAAAGCGGGAGCCCCAAAAGCTTCGGCTCGCTCATGATGATCGAAGCCTCGGATCGATGATGCCGTACGTGACGTCGAGAACAGCATTGATCAACACGACCCCGGTGGCGAGCGCCAGCACACCGGCCTGAACGAGCTGATAGTCGCGTGCCAGGATCGCCTTGAGCATGGTCGAGCCGACCCCGGGCCGGCTGAACACGGCCTCGATCAGAATGGCATTGCCGAGTGACCACGCGAACGTAACCCCGATGACGGCCAGGATCGGCACCAGAGCATTGCGCAACGCCAGCCGGTAGATGATCCGCCGCTCACGCACCCCCATGGCGCGGGCGACCCGCACGTAATCCTGGCCTAGTACCTCAAGCATGGCCGAACGGGTCAGTCGGGCGATGTAGGCTGCAACCGAGAAACCGAGCACCAGCGCGGGGAGCGCCAGATGATGCACTTGCGTGATGAAGGTTCCCGAGCTGGAGGACCCCAGCGCCGGAAAGATGCCGAGCTTATGGGAAAAAAGCAGGATGGCCGCGAGACCCAGCCAGAACACCGGGAACGAGATGCCACCGAGCGTCACGAGCATGATCGCCACATCGAGCCAAGTGCCTTGACGGACTGCAGCGGCGATACCGGCCGGTACGCCAATCGCGATGGCAACCAACAGCCCGGTGATGGCGAGCGCCATCGACGCCGGCAGACTGTCCAGAATCTCGGTCAAGGCCGGTTGCCCCGTCGCAACCGAGGAGCCGAGATCACCCCGTAC
>JBKJYG010000601.1:0-3311 GCA_046715905.1 Hyphomicrobiaceae bacterium
GCCAAGGAGTGCGACGGTCACGACACCTCCCAAAATATATTCGACGAGCATCAGCGTTCTCCTAGGGGCGGGCGCAGCCATACGCGTAGGCAACCGACAGGGCGAAAAAACCAAAGCCGGCAGCCAATAAGATCGCGTCCAGCATGGATTTCTCCTCCAAAACCAAAAATCCGATTAGCTCAGCTGCTCTGGACCAGTGGGCAGGGCATTGATGTCAAACCAACACTGGTGCCCCCAAACTTGCATCCAGACAGACATCTGACAGCTGCCGCATAGGAATTCGAGAGGGTGGGACGCAGTAAGTTATATGAAACTCATAAAGGCCCACCCTGACGGTGGCCTCATCCCCGACATTTTCCGCCACCTCGAAGCTTGATTTCTTGAAGCTCTCGCCAGAACGGGCCCGTCAGCGTCTTGTCATCTCGGAAGTTCGTCACACGACGAGGCGCCCCGCCCACCTGCGGCAGAACAAGGCCTCGGTGCTTCAACCGACTGGGATCTACGGTGATCCGGGGCGAGGCGGGGCGAGGCGAGGCGTCAGCGCCGGGTTCGAAGCCTGTCGAAAGAACTTCAGTTGATCACCGAGCACCATCTCCGATGAGGGCGAACGGTGCCCAAACGGCCGGGTAGGCGCCGAGGGGGTGAGACCGGTCCTTGATCAAGGCCAGCATGGATTGCCGAAGAGCTTCAGCGCGACCGATACTTGGATCGCGCTTCAGCTCTTCAAAGGACCGTGTCGTGATCTTCACTGCCGCGTCTGAAAACACGGGCCAGTGGGTAACGAGCAGCGTTCGCGCACCAGCATACATAAACGCTCGCGCCAACCCTGAAAGAGCGTCAGCCCCCGGACGGTCTCCTGCAGCCGTATTGCACCCTGAAAGCACAACCCAATCGGCATTGAGCTTGAGTTGCGCTATCTCAGACGCTGTCAAAAGTCCGTCATCGTCACCCACCGGTAACTCGGGAATGCTCAGAACGAGCGCAGGTTCATGTGGACCGGCAATGTCGCTGAGCTCGCCGGAAACAAGGGCGTGGGTGGCAAAATAAACAACGCGATAATCGCGCAAGGCCAGACGTTTCAATCTCTCTTCCGATGCCTCGCTGCCGAGCATCATATCGCTTGGCGACGCATCGAGCGTTCGACCGACGGCTCGGATTTCGTCGGCCGTATCGGCGAGCGGCGCGAGGCTTGATCTGAGCAACGCTACATTGACGCGTGTACCCTTGAAAGCCTTGCTGAAGGGCAGAACCCCGCGTCCGGCCACCGCGCGCGTGACGCCGGGCACTGGCGTCGGCTGGGGGACGGCCGGATCGAAAACAGGATCGCCGAAACCGACAAACGGCTTGGCAGCTGGGTTTCGCTCGGCAAACGTCCTGATGAGTTTCAAACTCGCGATGGACGGCAGCGTGCTCAGCGCGTGACGCTTGATCAACCATGCCGCGTCTGCATACTGTTGCGGATCCGAAGGGATCGCTTCAGCCGGCGGCTCCGTCACGAGGAGCTGCATGGGCAAAGATGAAAGAGGCCCCGGTTGCACAAGCAGGAGATGGGACTTTCCGCTCAGTTCCGCGGACAGCGGTCCGAGCAGCTTTGAATAAAGATCGTAGGCTTCCGCGAGACTAAAAAGCCCGGCCCCGGGCTTATTCAGCTGGTTGGGATCGAGACTTGCGCGCAGGCGTGCAATGGCATTGGCAGCAGCTTGAGCGTTGATGTCGAGACGGCGCCAGTGCGAGCCCTCCTTGGTCACGAGCCAAACGAAACCTTGAGTGGCGTCGAGATGGAAGGCGACCAGCGCTTCGGTTGGGCTGAGAAGGTCGCGAATCTCGCTAATTTCCAAAGCCGAAGGTGCGATCAAGCTGGCATACTCGGGGAAATCACGGCGAAGCTGGCCCATGACTTCGAAGAACTCAGTATCGGTTTTCGCAAGTTCTTGCCGAATGAGAGGACGTGACGCAGCGCCTTGGACGCGTTCGCCTCCCAAAGACTCTGTCAGTTCGCCATTGAGACTTCGCCAGCGCTCTGCCAGATCCTGGCTGCGACGGATAAGCTGAGCTTGCGGATCATCCTTTGCAGCAAGCCGGACGATCAGCTGGGCCAGGCTGGTTGATGCGGTCGAGTTTTCCACGTGCTGCACGGATTGCAGTGCCTCGTTGGCGAGCACGTCGATGGAATCCAACTGCCTTTGAGCCGCTGCCCATGTCGCGCGCAGGTGGCCGCTGAGCACGTGGCGTCGAGACTGGATTGAGCGGGCCGGATCGCTCCGGCCTTCGATGCTGCTGTGGTAGGACTGCATGCGACGACTAATGATACTGTTCGCTTTTCTGTAGTCCTCCAGAGCTCCGGCAATTTTCTCGTCTGCAAGCCGAGCAGCACCTCGATTGACAAGGCCGTTGACGACCGCGGGGTGCGCGGGACCCAGTGTTATCGTGGCGATGTCGATCGAACGGTCGAAGGCTTGAATTGCATCGTCATATTGGTGACGCGCCGCTTGGGCGCGCCCCATCAAATTGTAGGTCCTCGAGATATAGGCGGAGGCAGAGTGGTTGGTGCCGTAAATCCTGAACGCCGCCGCGAGTTCAACCTCCGCTTCGGCGTGACGTTGAGCAGTAATCAATAAATCAGCAAGGGCTTCATGGGTGTGAGCTTTGATAAGTTGCAACTCGGCTTCGCCCCCTTGCAGATCATCGAGGACTTTCCGGAGCAGCTGCTCGGCCTCGAGTATCCGATCCTGTCGTAGCAATGTAACGCCCAGCAATCGCTTCCCAAACAGAGTGCCACGGTGGGTTGATCCGCGTGCGCGTTCGGAAACTTCGATCGACCTGCGAAAAAGTGGTTCCGCTTCGGCGAATTGCCCCGTCTGAAGCTTTACCAGCGCGGTGTGGCGCAACGCGTCTGCAAATTCCGGATGCTCTGGTCCGACGAGCTTGTCGAGCTGCGCAACCACCTTGACCAGTTCCTGCTCCGCCTCGGCATAGCGGCCAAGACGCTCCTTGAGTTTCGCCAAGCCGATCTGGCTTCGCACCGTTTCAATATGGGAAGCCCCGTGCACCTTGAGCATCAGCTCTGCTGAGCGCCTGAAGAGTGGATCTGAGTCCCGAATGCGACCGAGCGCGTCGAAGTGCCAAGCCAAAAATCGGATGAGCCGGGCGTAGTCGCTACACTGAATGCCATCAATCTTATCTCAAATGGCGATGGCCCGCCGGAATGCGGCCTCCGCCTCGATATCCTTTCCCTGTCGACCCAGAGCGATTGCAAGCACCGCCAGGGACCAGCTCACCGGCTCACTCCCGGGACCGACATCGCGTTCTCG
>JBKJYG010000602.1:0-11468 GCA_046715905.1 Hyphomicrobiaceae bacterium
GTGCCCCGTAACCGAAGTTGCGCATGTAGTCGGCCGCCAGTCTCTCGACGGCATACTGTTGCAGCGTGCTCAGATGCAGCCGGTAGCGGCCGATCGAAGCCGTGCTGATGCCGTTTCCCGCAACCAGATCGATGCCTTTGCCCGCGTTATAGGAGGAGTTCGAGGCCAGCACCTGCTGGCCCAGTGCGTTCCATTCATAACGCGCGCTGTCCAGGCCGAGAAAATGCAGGACCAGTGCCATCGTCTTGCGTGGCGAGGCGGCAAGGTCTTCGTACCGCACGACGAGCGTGTCCGGGCGGCGCATGGCAAGGAACTCGGTGTAGCCGACGATCGCATTCAGGATCATGTAGGCATAAGGCAGCGGGTACGAACGGGCGACACGTTGGATGTTGGAGGCCAGGATATCGCGGGGATCGCGCACCATGACAATCGTTCGCACGGTGAAAAGCGTGTTCACCAGATCGAGTTCTCGCATCAGGTGCGTGCACTTGATCCCGTACATCTCCGGAACGCCGGGATAGCCGCTGTTGGCACAGATTTCAGCCGTCAGATGCTGCACGAAGCGATCGGCGGGAAGCGGCGCGTCAATGTCTTCGCCCGATCCAAGTGCGGCCAGGGTGGCCGCAGGATCCAGCATCAGCTCGGCGCGTGGGTCTTCGAGGGTGTCGGCATCGCGCCCCTCGCGATGCGCCGCTGCCAGCCTGCGGATCGTGGCCGACGTCGAGCGGTCATTGTCGAACGCCAAGCTCGGATGGCGCTGGCCACCGGCTTGCGAGCCCAACAGTTCACCCATCAGCGTGGTGCCGGACCGCATTGTGCCCGTTACCACGCATAACCGCGGACGTGTGCGCATGGCGCGCCCTTTCTCTAACGCAGGTCCAGGAAGCGCGACACGATCTGAAGGCCGACCTTGCCGCTCTTCTCGGGGTGGAACTGGACGCCGAACACGCGCCCTGTTTGCACGGCCGCTGTCACCTGGCGGCCGTTGTAATCGGAGACGGCGAGCAGGTTTGCCGGATCCTCGGGCATGGCGGTGTAGGAGTGCACGAAATAGCACGTGCTGCCCGGCTCGAGATCAGCGAGCACGGTGTCCTTCCAGTCGCGGGCCTTTGGGCGGATTGATCGCCGTCCAGCCGATGTGCGGAATTTTGTGCCGCTGGCCATCAACCGTCGTGTCGGGAATGGCTTTGACGCGACCCCGGATCAGGCCGAACGCCGTGTGCTCGCCGAACTCCTCGCCCACCTCGAGCAGCACTTGCATGCCGACGCAGATGCCGAGCATCGGCCGGCCGCTGCGGGCGAAGGCGAGGATTGGTTCAACCAGCTCCCGGCGCCGCAGTTCGCCAAGGCAGTCGCCGATGGCGCCGACGCCGGGCAGCACGATGCTCAGCGCTGGCGATCTTGGCTGGCTCGCTGGTCAGGATGACCCGCGCGCCGCAGGCCTCGAGCGCCCGCGCAACGCTCAGCAAGTTGCCGACCCCGTAGTCCACGAGAATCACATCTTTGCTCATTGCAGCCTCGTCATGATGCCTGCCGCCAGCGCGCCCTGGCGAATCTTGGCGAACGCGATACGGTTGAAATGCAGCACGTCAGCCATGGCGACGGCGTCGGCGTACCCTTGCTGGACCACCTCGACGAGATGCGCGACCGAGCCCATGCCGCCGCTGGCGATCACGGGCACACTCGCAATCTCCGAAACCGCTCGCGTCAACTCGACATCGAAACCGCGCCGCGTTCCCTCCCGATCGACGGAGGTCAGCAAGATTTCACCGACGCCAAGATCGATGCCACGCCTGACCCAGTCGATGACGTTGAGCCCTGTATGTTCGCGGCCGTTGTCGGTGAGCACTTCCCAACCCTCGCCGGAGGCTCGCCGCTTGGCCTCGATCGACAGCACCATGCACTGCGAGCCGAACCTGCGCGCCACGTCGGTGATCAACTGCGGCTTGCGCACCGCGCCGGAGTTGATCGCTACCTTGTCGGCACCCGATCGCAGCATGGTCTCCACGTCGGCCAGCGAGCGGATGCCCCCGCCCACGGTGATCGGAATGAACTCCTCCTGGGCGGTGCGGCGGACAATCTCGTGGAGTCCGCAACGATGATACAGGCTCGCCACCACGTCCATGTAGATGATCTCGTCAACCCCGGCCTCGTAGTAGGCCTGCGCGGACGTCTGGGGATCGCCGATTTTCCGCAAGCCCTCGAGATGGACACCCTTGATCAGATTGGGAGCCTTCACATCGAGGCGGGCGATGAGCCGAATGTTCGACATCGATCAGGCCTCAACGAGGTAGGCGTCGCTGGTGGGCGTATGCTCCCAGACGGTGTGTCGGAGCCTCCAGGAATTGTTCTCGCGCACCCACAGGTGCGGCGAGCGGAAGCGGTCGGCCAGATGCATGAAGTAGGCACGATCCATGGTCGGCTGCTCGAAATTCCGGGCGGCCTTCGGCATCGTCACGGGATCGATGCTGAGGTAACGAAAAATTTCCTCGGCAAAGCGCTCGGGGAACTCATGGTCGTAGCGCCGGACCAGCGCCACGCCCTCTTCGCGCTCGATATCGGCGGAGCGGATTTCCTGCGATGCGTCATAGCTCGCGCGCCCGATGCCAAACTTCACGCGCGTGGTGAAGTAGTGGAAGTCATCGATGCGGTCGTCGATCGAATTGTACTTCGAGTAGGTGCCCGGCGTGCGTTCCGGTGACGCCTGGAACCCGCCGTGCTCGACCGCGTAATAATAGCAACTTTGCGGATGCCACTTGAGATAATACCCAAGATAGTGGATCTCGATCTGCTTGGCCGCCAGCTGGTCCGGGTCGGCCGGCAGGTAGGGCTGCAGATCGCAGAGCGGGAGGCCGAAGTTGTCTTGCAGCTCCTGTATCGCAACCCCGCCCAGGTGCATCTGGCTCCTGTTGCTGGAGCTGAAGTAGGCATAGCTGCGCTTGGCCGATGTGGTGTCCGTCTGCGGGTTGCCGTACTCGGCTTCGTTCTCCCCGTAGATGACGAGCGGAATATTGTGCAGCAGCGCCATTTTGGGCGCGAGATTTTTCTGCCCGAGGATGAACGGTTGAAAAGGATGAAACAGATTTTCGACGGCAAGCCGTGTAAGCAGCCGATGCGATTGTCCGTTGGGTGTGCAGAGATAATTGTCGAAACCGGCATGCAGCCAGGCTTGGAAGTTCTTCCAACCCCAATCGGTATAGATGTGCGGCGCCCAGGTCACGGTCAGCGGGTGCATGCCATAGCGGTGCTTCAGGACATGCGCCGCATAGAAGCTGTCCTTGCCGCCCGATCCCGGGACCAGGCAATCGTAGTGTCCATCGTTGCGTCGATGTTTGTCGCACAGGGCGCGCAGTTCGCGGTCCCGCGCGTCCCAATCGATCGCCGTGCGCTTCTGCTCAGCGACGCGGCAGGCATCGCAAACGCCGTGTTCGTCAAAACGAATCGTCGACTTCTTGCTACCTGTCGTGTGCTTGAACTCGACGGCCGAATTCGGCCGCTGATTGGAAATTACGCACGATCTGCAAAAGCGAACCTCCTGCGGCAGGCCGTACTTGGGCTCCGGATTGTTGGCCGAGTCCGAATATTGCGAGAAGTCGATGCCGATGCGGCGCTTGTATTTAGCCATGTCTCATTTCCATTTTAATGTTCAAGGCTGCAAAATCGTGCGGGGTATCGATGTCGGCGGATCGGGTCGGGCTCATCACGTGGGCGACGGTGTCGGCGGCGATGAATGTGCCGCCGTTGGCGATGTGCTGCGTGCGGGCGACAAATACGGCGCCGTTCAGCAGATAGATGTCAGGTGCGTGCTGGCGGCTCAGCGGCATGTCTGCGGGCGCAAAAAGCGGGACCAGCGTCTGCTGAGGGTCCAACCGGAACATCCAGTAGGGCGTCTTGTCGACCGCGCAGACGGTGACGCAGGTCGTGGCCGCCCGCTCAACACACAACCTGATGCACGCGTCGATGTCTGCGCTCGTGCGCAAGGGAGATGTGGGCTGCAGCAGCACGACGTAATCGTAGCGCTCGGCGAGAGCGCTGAGGGCGTGGCGCACCACATCGAGGCTTCCCGCCGCATCGGTCGCGAGCTCGGACGGCCGGGCAAACGGCACTTCGCAGCCCCAAGCCGCGGCGGCCGACATGATCTCCTCGTCATCGCTGGACAGGATCAGCCGGTCGACGAGGGCCGAACCTTTGGCGGCGGCGATGCTCCAGGCAATCAGCGGCCTGCCGCCGAGCGGCAGAATGTTCTTGCGGGGCAGACCCTTTGACCCACCGCGCGCGGGGATCAGGGCCAACACGGTCGCGCCGCCGATCATGACTGGCTCCCGGCCGGCTCGCCCCGCACTTGGAAGTTGAATTCGGTCTTGGCGCGGTCGTATTCCTCCAGCCGGCCGACGTCGATCCAGTATTCGCGAACCGGGAACACGCAGGCGTGCTGGCCGCGCTCGACCAGTGTCTCGATCAGCATCGGCATATCGAAAAACTCGTCGCGCGGAATGAACTCGAGCACCTCGGGTTGCAGTGTGTAGATGCCCGCGTTGACGAGAAAGCGATGGCGCGGCTTCTCACGCATGCCACGCATGCGGTGACCGTCATTGTCGATGACGCCGAATGGCACGTCGACGAAGTAGTCACGCACGCATGTGGTCGCTTGCGCCCTATGCTCTTCATGAAATTGGAGGAGCTGGCAGAAGTCGATTTTGGTCAGGATGTCGCCGTTCATCACAATGAGCGGCTTATCGGAGCGCTCGCGCAGCAGCGATAGCGATCCCGCCGTCCCGAGCGGTTTATCTTCGGTCAGATACTCGATCTTGACGCCCCACTTGGAACCATCGCCGAAGTGGTTGCGGATCATCTCCCCCAGATAGTTCACGGAAACGAAGAAATTGCGGAAGCCCTGGTCGCGCAGCCGTTCGATGATGACCTCAAGGATGGGCTGCTCGCCGACCTGGAGCATGGGCTTTGGCACGATCTCGGTGAGCGGCCGCAGCCGCTTGCCCAGGCCGCCGGCCATCAGCACGACCCAGTTCTCCCGACGGCCGTACTCCAGCATCTCCTGCAGTGTCTCCAGCGCCACCACATGGCCGGCTTCATCGACGATGGGAACATGCCGGCAGACGTTGCGCCGCATGAGATCGATCAGGGGTGCCCGGTCCTCGCCCATGCGGCCAACACGCGGCGAGCTGTTCATCACTTTTGAAACGCCGTCGGTGAGTTGCGCGCCGTTGAGGAAAGCGCGTCGCACGTCGCCATCCGTGATGGTGCCGACGAGCCTCCGGTTGGCGTCCAGCACCAGCGCAATTTTGGCCCGTGAGTGCTCAATGGTGGCGATCGCCTGTTCGATCGTCCCGGATGACGCGATAAAATTCGCGTTGAGGTTTGTCATGTTGCTTACA
This sequence comes from Hyphomicrobiaceae bacterium, assembly GCA_046715905.1. Classification (GTDB taxonomy): domain Bacteria; phylum Pseudomonadota; class Alphaproteobacteria; order Rhizobiales; family Hyphomicrobiaceae. Next base: position 5,394 of record JBKJYG010000602.1, read on the forward strand.
GCCTCGTTCGCCAGCCACAGCCGAAGGCGTCGGTGAGGAAAAAGCTAATCGGCGCGAATATATTCATCAATGCACGTTTAGGTTGTAGAACAAGCGAGCTGTGGACAACGCCGATCGAAGGCTGGAAAGCCACGCCGGCAACGGTGGTGGTCAGAGCTAGTCGATGGGTTCTTCCGCAGCATAATCGCGCTGGGCTTTGGTCCCGACCACATCCCAATAGGACATCGGCGAGCGTCCGGTTCCCGGCCGGCGAGCGGCCAGCTTGTCGCCGGTTAGAATCTCGCCCGCGCGAATAGCGCGGATCGCATGGAGGGATCGCCGCGCCACCTGGGCTGTGCCCAGTTCCGATGCGGTAGGAGCTTTGTCGATGTTGCCGAGACTGCGCTCGGTCTCGCGAATGCCCCTGACCATCGATCGCAGTTCGCCCGGCTCGAGCGAGGCCGCGTGATCTGGTCCCGGCAAGCTTCGGTCGAGGGTGAAATGCTTCTCGATGATCACGGCGCCACGGGCGACGGCGGCAATCGGCACGATGATCCCGGTGGTATGGTCGGAATAGCCCACCGGCAGCCCGAACACTCGGCTTAACTGGTCCATGGCTCTGAGGTTCACGTCATCGAGCGGCGTTGGGTATTCGGTCGTGCAATGCAGGATCTTGACAAAACGTCGAAGCGCTGCCTGCCCTTCGGGCGACATCCGCGCCCGGACAAAGGCCGCGCGTGAAGGTGCGCCGCCGCCCGTCAGCCCGAACGCTACCACGGCCAGGGCCTCCTCGATCTCGGCCAACGTGCTCATGCCGGTGGACAGGATGATGGGCAGACGGACACGCGCCATGGCCAGGAGCAGCGGACCATGAGTGAGATCGCCTGAGGAGACCTTCAACGCTGCGACGTTGAGTGTGTTGACCAGGAACTCGACGCTCGGTTCGTCGAAAGGCGTCGACAGGAATGCGATCCCGCGCACTCGGCAGTGCTGCGCCAGCCGCTTGAAGGACCCCTCATCCAATTCGATCAACTTGAGCATCTGCGCCTGCGACTGGGCCGCGCCCGTCTGGCGCAGCTGATACGCGGCTTTCGGTGCCAACTCGGTGACCAGGAGGTCGGCCTTGAAGGTTTGGAATTTAACGGCGTCGGCGCCCGCGGCCGCCGCCGCGTCGATGAGCTGAAGCGCCTTGGCGACATCCCCATTATGATTGACGCCAGCCTCGGCAATGACAAAGCACCGGTCCGTGGTCATGATGGGCATCCTCACTCGAGATCAAAAAAGATTTTGCGCCGCAGTGCACCGAGCTCCGCGTTACGCAAGATGGCGCAGATGCGCGCTGCAACGAACCCGGGGCGGCCATAAGGCGGCGCCGCGAGGCAGTGACGTGTCCGAAAGCTCGGCGCCAGCACTTGGCTTATCGCATCGGCGATGGCGCTCCGCGTCTCGCGGCAATCGATGATGCTGGCCGCCTTGAGGCGGCCATCTTGCCGCGAGCCGATGTTGACTGTTGGCACATCGATTGCCGGCGCTTCGATGATGCCGCTGGAGGAGTTGCCCAGCACGGCAACGGCGCCGCGCATGGCCGCGAGATAGCGCACCTGGCCCAGCGAATCGACGAGGTGCACCCGCTGCGGCGAGGCCGATTGGTAGGTGTGGAGGCGCGCGTTGATGGCCCGCCCGCCCGGATCGGCATTGGCCTTGGTCGCGAGCACCTTGAGGTGCGGAAAATCGTCGAGTGCAGCCAGCACCTCCTCGAGCGCCAACGTCGGAGCCTGATCGGCCAGCGTCGCAGGATGATAGGTGAGGAGGACGTAACCGCCGCCAAGATCGAAACCCAAGTCGTGCGAGAGAATCTCGATGTCCGGTAGCGCAAGTCGTGCAAAATTTTCCAGCCCCAAGGCCCCCACGGTATGGACGCGATCAGGGTGCTCGCCCAGTTGCACCACCCGGCGCGCAAAGGCTGGAGCGGCGACGAAATGCAAATGCGATAGTTTCGTTATGGCGTGACGGAAATACTCGTCGAGGGAGCCCTGCGATGTCTCTCCGCCATGAAGATGCGCAATTGGAATGCGCAGCGCCACCGCCGCCGTTGCGGCGGCCAGGGTTTCGAAGCGATCGCCCAAAATTACGAGCAAATCGGGTTTGAGCCGCGCAAACGCGTCGACGAAGCCCAGATTCGCCAGCCCCATCGACGTGCCAAGCGCCACATGGCAATCGCCATCGACGAGGCACGGAACCTCGGCATCGATCGCGAACCCGTCGGCCCGAATGGCGTCTACGGAGCGGCCGAACTCGGGCGCCAGATGCATTGCCGAGACCACCACTTGCAGCACAATGGCGGGGTCCGATTTCAGCTCGCGCATCAGCCAGTGCATGAGACCATATTCGGCACGGGTGCCGGTCATCACACACACCTTCCGGGAGCTCTGGGGCATATCAAAGTGTCCGGCCATAGATCCGTGCCACCAGCTCGGTTGTTCTCAGTGCGTCGGCGAGCGTCGGCGCGGCAGAGCGCTCGCCGCGCCATGCCGCCACGATGCGTTCGGCCTGCACACGAAAACCCGGCTTGAAATCAGTCTCGGAATTGTCGGCGTCGACGGCATTGAACGTGCGTTCGCCTGCATTCTGGAACATCGCTTTTTCGAGCGGTCGCAACTCCCATCGGCGGCGCGCGGTTGTGACCGTGCAGGCCCAAGGGCCAGGGGCATGCCAAAGGGCTTCATACAATCCGGAATCGCCGCTATCGAAATCGACCTTGGCGATAACGAGCCCAGGTTTCGCAGCATCGAAGGGAACCACCACGCTGACGCGATCGATCGCGCCTCGACCGAAGGCGTAGAGATAATCGACGAGATGGATCGCGTTGGCGAACATCCAATTCTTGACCACGGCCGGCGCATGTCCAATCGCCAGTGCGGTATCCAAATTCTGCTGATCCTGGACGTGAATGAAGCGCGCCCCGGCATCGTTCGCGAGATCGTCCAGAACCGCTCGTGTAGCGCACAGGGCGCGGCGGTTAAGTCCCACCCAAGCCTGGCGTCGGGCCGCCTGTGCCGCGGCTGAGATCTCGCGTGCTTCGCTCAGGTCGAGGCCGATCGGCTTTTCCATCAGCACGGCCCAAGGATGGTCAAAGCATGCCAGCGCGGTCTCCCGGATCGCCGTTTCATAGACGGCCATGACGACGAGATCCGCCTGTGTTTCGGCCGCCATCTGCTCGATCGTGTCGAATACCGCAGCGATGCCACACTCGAGGGCCAGCGCCTCGGCCGTGCGGCGCGTCCGATTGGTGATGCCGACCAACGCGACGCCGGGTGTGCTGCGGAAAGCGCGAGCGTGCTCGCGGGTCGTAGCACCGGCACCCACAAAGGCCACGCGACAGGTCTGCATGCTGCAATCCTTGGTTAGCGTGTGAGGATGGACTTGACGGCTGCCCTCTCAGGCCCAAGCAAACACACGGCCGCGAGGCAGTTGCGTGCTCCTGAGGTCCAGCGTTTGTCCGCCCTGCTCGTGAGACAGGTGCGCGGCTACAAGCAACTCGACCACGTTGCGGCCGACCTCGCCGTCGGGATAGTTGTCGCCGGCGATCAAGGCCTGCATGACGGCCCGCGTGGGCGCGACGGCATCAGCAGGCGTGATGCTCTGCTCAGTGGTGTCCCACGGCATGCCGTAGCGGGTCGTCGGATCGCTGCGGTGCTCGGGCCTGCGCACGACGAGGCGCATGTGACCCGCGAGCTCGTCGACATCGAGGCGGCCGAAACGACCCCCGTAGGAGACCAGCATGCCGTGTCCCTGGTCGGTGCCGGCATCCATGTAGAAACGTCGGCCGTCCTCGGTTTCCAGCCGAATAGAGCCCGCCCGATCCTCGAACTCGCCGCCTCGTGGATTGACCAGCGTTTCGGACGAAAGCCAGGCGTTGACCTTCACAGGCACGGCGCCGGTCATGAAGCGGAACATCTCAAAGTAGTGCAGGCCATTCATGGCCATGCCGAAGTTACCCGCCACCACGTTGACGCTGCCGAGGCCGCCGAATGCCTCGCCCGTCACAATCGCGCGCGGGCGTGTGTATTGCTCCATGAACCGCATCTGGTGATTGATGGCGAGCCGCGTGCCGGCCCTTGTGCAGGCGGCGATCATGCGGTCGCATTGCTCGAGGGAGACGGCCATCGGCTTTTCGCACAGCACAAGGCGCGCGCCCGTTTCAGCCGCCAGGCACACGAGCTCGCAGTGCGAGGGCGCCGTGGTCGCCACGATCACGCAGTCTGGTCGCACGTCCACCAGGAGACGGCGCGGGTCCGAGTACAGACGTTCGCGCGACATGCCAGCCTTGATCGCATGCGCAAAGGCTTGCTCGCATCGGTCCGCGGCGCCGATCACATCAAGCCCAAGCGCACGCAGCACGCTGAGATGACGCAGTCCCATCCGGCCCAAGCCAATCAGAACTGTCCTCATGCCACGGCTCCTAGTTCGCGCACGGCACGTCCGGCAAGCACCGGGCTGCTTGGAAGATTGACGAGCCGGCGCGCGATGCTCTCGCACGTGCTCAAATCCATGCGCGGGGCATGCGTGTACATGGGCAGCTTGTGCAGGGGCCTCCACACCGGGCGGCACTGCAGACCGCGCCGCATGAAGGCTTCGATCAGCGCGTCTCGGCCCGCGGCATGGCGTTCGTCAAGCAGCAGAGCATTCAGCCAGTAGTTGCTTTTGGCGCCTGCAGGCTCCTTGAAGAACGTGGCGCCGGGCAGCTCCGAAAAAGCGTCCGCATAGCTCAGCGCAAGTTGCCGCTTGCGCAGCAGGAAGCCTGGCAACTGTTCAAGCTGGGCGCAGCCCACGGCCGCATTGATGTTGGGAAGACGGTAATTGTAGCCGATCTCGGGGTGATCGAAAGCGTAGGGATGCGGCGTCTTGGCTGTGCTCGTCAGAAACCTGGCGCGTCGCGCGACGTCATCGTCATTGGTCAGAATGGCGCCGCCGCCGCCGGTGGTGACGATCTTGTTGCCGTTGAAGCTGAGAATTCCCATCAGCCCGTCGCCGCCCACCGGACGATCGTCCTGCAGTGAGCCCAAGGCTTCGGCTGCATCCTCGATGATCGTCAAGTTGAACCGCTCGGCCACGTTAGCGAGCGCGCGCATGCGCACCGGGTGGCCGAAGATATGGACCGGCATGACGGCGCGGATGCGCCGGCCGGTCCGCCGGTTGCGGCATTTGCCATCCTCGTGCACGGCAATCTCGGCGAGGTAGCGGCCGAGCTTGTCGGGATCAAGGCCCAGTGTCGGAAGCTCGCTGTCGACAAAATGCGGCGTCGCGCCGGCATGCGAGATGGCGTTGGCAGAGGCCACGAACGTCAGCGCCGGCACCAGAACTTCATCGTCCCGGCCAACGCCCGCCACCAGCAACGCCGCGTGCGTGGCGACAGTGCCGTACACCGTTACGACGGCATGCTGCACGCCGGTCACGACCGCAAGCTCGCGCTCGAAACGCTCTACGTACTCGCCAAGATAGGAGACCCACCCCGTTTCGATGCATCGCGTCAGGTATTCGATTTCGCGGCCTTTCAGCTCCGGCTCATGCAGGCCCACGCGCGCATGCTGACCCACGACATTGATGACGGCCTGGATAGCGGCCTCGGTCGAGAACTTTGGCATAGGGTGTCTCCAACGATGGTCACACGGTGTATCGGCCGGCCTTGTAGCGAGCTCGATTGATCGGGTCGGAAAACCACGCGATGGTGGCCTCCAGACCTCGCGACAGTCCGTCAAGGCCGCCGTACTGGGGTGCCCAGTTCAACAGACGCGCTGCCTTGCTGGTGTCGGCGAACAGCCGCTCCACCTCGCTCTTGCCGGGCCGGAGCCGAGCACCGGAACCGTCGTGCGGCTGTACCTCAAAGCGCGACGCGCACGGGAGGATCTGCAACGAGTGTCGAACTCAGCCGCCGATTGGCCAAGGTGGCGCACCAGCCGCTGCTCGCCCGGATCTGAGCGTCGCCGTATCTGGCTCACTGCCGGCCGAACCACCGGCGATGGCGCGGCCAGCAGCGCCTCTACCGGCCCAGCAACCGGACCGCCAGCACGATCATTCGGGAATGATCTTACATCC
>JBKJYG010000603.1:0-4371 GCA_046715905.1 Hyphomicrobiaceae bacterium
TTGTCCATGTAGCGGGCTCCGATGTCAGCGTTTTGATTAGGCTAAGCTCGGCCGCCGCCACGGTCAATTCGCCGCGCAGGGCTCAATTCAGTATTTTCGGCCGACAAGGATGCGGGCGCCGGCAGCACCGACCTCCTCGCAGTGCAGGTCTCCTTCTGCGACCGAGAAGACGTCGCCTGGCCCGTAGGTCACGGGCTTGTTGTCCTGCGTGACGATAAATGCACCCTCGAGCACCAACCCGCGCACCGAAAAGTGATGTCCGTGCTCGCCATTCTGCGGTCGAGGCTCGTGGGCTTTGCTCTCGATTTCCGTATAGCCGTCGGCCTTTAGCTGCTGTTCGAAGGCTGTCATGTCCATATTGGAGCTCCCGGATGAGATGTGGTACGTCCTGAGAAACTTCGATCACCGCGCTTGGTTCTCAAACACCATTATACCTTTCCCATCGCTGCTCGCAATCGGAACACGATCATGATCAAACGCTTAACGCTCGTCTTGGCTCTGCTCACGGCCGTCATGTACCCTGCCCTCGCCCATCATGGTTGGGGCAGCTACGACGCCCGAACGCCGGTCACCGTGGCCGGCCGCATCCTGAGCTCCAAATACGAGAACCCTCACGTCTCCCTAACCGTGCAGGCGAGCGATAAGACATGGACGTTGATTCTGGCGCCCCCTTCCCGCATGACCGGCCGCGGCGCCCTCGCCCCGATGATCGCGGTCGGTAAGACGATTTCAGCCGTCGGATACGCCTCGACCTCGACCAAGGACGAGATGCGTGCCGAGCGCATCACCGTCGATGGTAAGACGATCGAGATGCGCTGATGGTGACGGACGCGCCGGCGCTGCTGGTCTGGCTTGAAGGATCAGGACTGGGTCAGGGCATTCGGCAGTCGGTGTGGATCTATGCGGCGGCAAACATCGCCCACGTGGTGGCGTTGGCGCTCTTTGCCGGCGCGGTCGCGATCATGGACCTCAGGTTGCTGGGGGCATTCTCGGGCACGCGGCCCAGGGACGTGATCGGGCCGGCGCAGACTGCGGCCATGATGGCATTCGGCTTGCTCGTGGCGACAGGGTTCCTGCTGTTCACTGCCGAAGCCAGTCACGTGGCGGCTAATCGTGTGTTTCTCATCAAGATGGCACTGGTCGGGCTTGGGCTTCTCAACGCGCTGCTGCTCCGGCGACCGCTGGCCCGCGCTCTGGCGAGCATGGATGCGGGCCTCACCATGCCGTCGCGATTTCGGATTTCCGCCGCAGCCTCCCTCCTGGTCTGGCTCCTGGTTGCGACGTGCGGGCGGCTGATCGCGTACGTTTAGGAACGGCGGCGTCGTTCCCTGCACATAAGCCCTGCCAGGAGGGCGCTTGCGGCAGCGAGCATCAGCGCGAACGTCCAATCACCGACCCGGGCGTACAAGGGAGGCGGCAGGGCACCGGGGATGGTGCTGTCGATCACACCCTTGACGTTCATGCCGAGCCGATCGAGCACGCGGCCCTTGGCATCGATGATGCCAGAAATGCCATTGTTGGCGACCCGCAGCAGGGGCAGTCCTTCCTCGACCGCGCGCACGCGAGACTGGTGGAAATGCTGACGCGGGCCGGTCGTGTTTCCAAACCAGCCATCGTTCGTCACGTTGATCAGCGCGGCGGGCCGCTCATCACCCTGCACGATCGCGCCAGGGAAAATCGCCTCGTAGCAGATGAGCGGACCGAGCTTCGGCAATCCGGGCAGCGCCAGCAAAGGCCGGGGCGTTGATCCCGAGGCGAAACCACCGCGCAGCCGCGTCAACTGCTCGAGACCCATGGATTCGAGCGTCGATTGGAACGGAAGATATTCGCCAAACGGCACCAGGTGCACCTTGTCGTAGCTGGCTTCGAGCTGCCCCTGCCCCCCAAAAACGAGCAGGCTGTTGAAGACCTGCCGCGGCGATCCCGGCGCGTCGGATCGCGCCTCCTCGAGCCGCAAGGCACCCGAGACCAGCCGCGTGGAGGGCGGCAAAAAACGGGCAATCTCCTCCAGCGCGCGGGGGGTATGCAGGGGCAGGAACGGCATGGCGGCTTCCGGCCAGACAATGAGGCCGATACCCGCTGCGCCGTCCTCAAGCCCCTCGGCAGTGCGGAGCGAGAGGCTGATGTGCTCGCTGAAGATCCGGGCCTGATTCTCGGGCCGCCACTTCTCCCGCTGGGGAACGCTGGGCTGCACCAGACGGACGCGCAGGTCGGAGGCCTGGGGTGGCTCGTGACCGGCAAGCCGCAGCGCGCCGAACACGCTCATCATGGGCAGCGGCATCAGGGCCAGCAGCGCCGCCCCGTAGCGCCATCGGCGAGACCGGCTGGCGTCCGCGAGTGCCACGAGCGGGGTCGTGAAAACCACGATCGCTATTAATGTGAGCCCGTAGATCCCGATCAGCGCCGCGCTCTGCATCATCGGCAGCGGCGCTGTCAGCGCATAGCCAATGACGTTCCAGGGGAAACCGGTCAAGACGTGCCCGCGCAGCCATTCGGCGGCCGAGAGTGTAATGGCCAGCGTGAGAACGCGGATGAGGCCCCGCGCCCAAAGCCACGAGGCCAGGGCCGCGGCTGCCCCCCAGAACAGCGCCAGCCCGGCCGGCATCAAAGTGACGGCGAACGGCATCAGAACGGCGAACGTTTCGGCCTCGACGAGAAAGGCTTCTCCGATCCAAAACAGGCCGGCCAGGAAAAAACCGAAGCCGAAGCACCAGCCGACCGCCGCCATCCGCAAGGCAGCATACTGACGATGGATCGCTCGGAGGCGCATGCGCGGCTGCATGGGTCCAAGCTCGGGTTGCAGCGCCGCGGCATCGAGAAGCCAGACCAGCATCGGCAGCGTCACGAATAGAATGGGACAGGCTAAATAGGGCGCGAATGCCATCACCGAGAGGGCGCCGGAGGCGGCCGCCAGAACACCGCGCTGCCGCGGCGATCTGGCCCCCAGCCAACAGGTCAGCCTCACAAGACCGGATCCCTCGCCGCTCATCCCACTCCGATCCTCAACACCGACCCACGGCGTCACGGCCATCGCCCGTGCAGCGCCAGCCTCGATAACCGAGGACGCGGCAGGCCGAGCCATTCAACCGCCGTATACCGCCGAAGGGGCGCGCAAATACGGCGATGGATGCGCGCTTCAGCCTTTCGGGTGCGACGCGACGCCGTCAATCCAGGGTTTAGCGCCCGCGTGCGGTCGTGACGTTCGGATTGGCGTTGCGAAACGCCTGGGTCATCAACATGATCTGCGGGCACTATGCCATCGAAGGTCGCTACACGCATGATCCAAAAAGGCTGGTTCGGGAAATCGGTTCGGGCCTACTCTGACAAGCAGGGGTAAGCGCGGCTCGTGCGGTTAAATGAGGGAGCAAGGAATCCAGACATGATGAAACTCGATGGATACGAGATCGACATTCTGGTGCAAGGCTTTCCCGGCAAGAGCGTTTGCCATGGCGGGCTTGGCTGGAGCACGGTGGTGCTGCTGCGCGGCCACGGGCGCATCGCGCTGATCGATGCGGGCACGTTCAGCATGCGCAAGCTCGTTATCGACGGGCTGGCCAAACGCGGCCTCAAGCCGTCCGACGTGACGGATTTGCTGCTCACGCATTCGCATAGGGATCATTCGGTCAACTGGCCGTTGTTTCAACACGCGCGCATTGTCCTGGGCTCCGTCGAGCTGGCCTGGGCGTTGCGACAACCGTGGGGCGAGACGCCCGTCCCCGAGCTTTATGTCGAACGGCTCGAGACATGGCCGACGCTGGTGACGGCGGCGGAGAACGATGAGGTCTTTCCCGGCATCACCGCGCACCTGGCTCCGGGACACACCCCTGGATGTCTCGTGTTCGTGCTGCGCGGCACGCAAAAGGATGTTGTCTTTACGGGTGATGCCGCCAAGAACCGCGCCGAGCTGCTCTCGCGCGAAACGGATATGACCTATGACCCGGCCGTGAGCCGCCAGAGCGTGGAGATGATCTGGGAGCATTGGCGACGCCGTGCGGGCAGCGTGCTGGTGCCGGGGCACGATCTGCCGATGACCCAGAACGACGGGCGGATCTCCTACATCGGCAAGCGGGATGCGGCGATCACGGCCTGGTACGGCGACGACATGGAGACCACGACGCTGTTCCGACTGACGCTCGATTAGCGCTGACGGAGTGGCCAGAAAGCAAAGCGAGCGGAAGGGCGCCGCACGCCTGCCGTGCCCGACGCCTGCCTTGCCCGACGATGTCGGGCCAATGCCACGCGGGCTTCCAGGTCGACTTCGGACTGACGCGTGGGCCGATCAGAACAGACCCTCGATCTGGCCTTTCTCATTCAGCCGGATGTGCTCCGAGGAGGGCACCTTCGGCAGTCCCGGCATGGTCATGATCTCGC
>JBKJYG010000604.1:0-3027 GCA_046715905.1 Hyphomicrobiaceae bacterium
TGGGGCTGACGCCGGTGATGCGCTTCAAGTCGTCGGCTTCGCCGCGCGGTGCGTCGATGCCGCGGAAGGCCGGCACATCGACTTCCGGCAACACTTCCTCGGGCGGGGCTTCCGCCGCGCCGACATCGACGCCGGCCGACGATTGGGCCCGCGCAATGCCGTCGATCGCTGCGCGCGCGACGAGATCGCAGTAGAGCGTGATGGCACGGCCCGCGTCGTCGTTGCCGGGCACCGGATGATCAATGCCGTAGGGATCGCAGTTACTGTGGATGATGGCGACGATCGGGATCTTGAGCTTCTGCGCTTCCTTGATCGCGATATCTTCCTTGTTCGTGTCGATGACGAACAGCAGATCCGGCAATCCGCCCATATCCTTGATGCCGCCGAGCGCCTGGTTGAGCTTGTCGCGCTCGCGCTGGATGTTGAGCAGCTCCTTCTTGGTCCGGCCAGCGGTGTCGCCAGCCAGGATCTCGTCAAGCTGGCGCAGGCGGCGGATCGATTGCGAGATGGTCTTCCAATTGGTCAGCGTGCCGCCGAGCCAACGATGGTTGATGTAATACTGGGCGGAGCGCTTGGCGGCTTCGGAAATCGCGTCCGATGCCTGCCGCTTGGTGCCGACAAACAGCACCCGGCCGCCCTTGCCGACGATTTCGGAGACTTGCACCAGCGCCTGATGCAGCAGCGGCACCGTCTGCGCGAGATCGACGATGTGGATGTTATTGCGAGCCCCGAAAATGAACGGCGCCATTTTCGGATTCCAGCGATGATTTTGATGACCGAAGTGAACGCCAGCTTCGAGCAGCTGACGCATATTGAAGGCGGGAAGCGCCATGACCTGTCGTCCTTGTTTTCCGGTTAGACATCCGCGATTCCAAGATGAGGCGGCGTCCGGTCCAACCCGTTCGAGGGGCCAGAGCGTTGCAACCCACCGGAGCGTGCGGCGGGCATTGTGGGCCAGCCGGCGCGAGAACCGCGTGTGAGATGACCCGGCTTATAGGGGTCTGAGGCCCCGAACGCAAGGGAGTGGGAGGTGGGGCGTGGGTCAGTCTGAAAGTCGGGCGCTGCTCACCCCTTGGGCCCTCGTGGGCATTATGGCCTCTGACCTGAGACCCTTTGCACTACACGCGCTACGGCAAGGGCCATCGTGTGGACGCGGAACGCCTCCGGCGTGCGATTTGCGAGCGCCGAGTGCCGCGTGGCCGCGCCGAGCGACAGCAGCTCCGCGCCGATATGCTTCTCGTCGCGACGCGCAGCGCTCCGCCGGTCTGGCCCTTGCCCCCCGTCGCATGCGAAGCTCGTCGGTGAGCGGCCGCCGCTTCCGTCCCGCTGCCTCGCACGACCTGAGACGCAGACCTTTTGATGCCCAACGCTGCGGATACTGAACCCGAGGTTCAGCTCACGACCACGCGCCGGATCATGATCCTGATCTCGGGCGTGCTGACGGTGGCGCTTTATTTCACGACCATCCTTGTCGCCTCGACGGTGCTGCCGCAGATGCAGGGCACGTTCGCCGCCACCGCGGATGAAATCTCGTGGGTGATGACCTTTAACATCCTGGCCACCGCCATCGCCATGCCGATGACGGGTTGGCTGGTGGGACGCTTCGGCCGCCGCCGCGTCATGGTCTGGTCGACCGCGCTGTTCACCGTCGCGACGCTGATGTGCGGCCGCTCGACCTCGCTGGAAGAGATTGTGTTCTGGCGCATCGTGCAGGGCGCGGCCGGCGCCCCCAGCGTGCCGCTGGTGCAGACCATCCTGCTCGACACGTTTCCACCGCGCCAGCACCGCGTGGTGCTCGGCATCTATGGCATGGGTGTCGTGCTGGGCCCCATTATGGGGCCAGCACTCGGCGGCTGGCTGGCAGAGATCCTGAACTGGCGGTGGGCCTTCTATCTGCTGCTGCCGGTGGGCGTGGCGGCGACGATCGGCCTGGCTTTGAGCCTGCCACGGGATCGGCCGACGCAGCCCACGCCACTGAGCTGGACCGGTTTCATCCTGCTCTCGGTGGCCGTGGGCGGCTTGCAATTGCTGCTGGCGCGCGGCCAGCGTCTCGATTGGTTCGACTCAGGCGAGATACAAGTCACGCTGGTGGTCTCTGTGCTGGCCTTCTACCTGTTTGTCGTCCACAGCCTGACGACGGCCAAGCCCTTCCTCGACCTTCAACTCCTGCGCAATCGCAACTACAGCCTGGGGTTGGCGCTGATCACGCTGTTTGGCATGCTCAACTTCACGCCCATGGTGCTGCTTCCCGCGCTCATGCGCGGCCAGATGGGCTATCCCGATCTGCTGGTGGGCCAGGTCATCAGCTCGCGAGGGCTCGGCGGGATCATGGGCTTTTTTGCGGTCATGTTCCTTGGCAAGCTCGACCCGCGCGTCAGCGTCGGGATCGGCTTTGTGCTGCAGGTCGTCTCCGGCCTTTGGCTGATGCACATCGACCTCAACGCGACGCCGTGGGACTTGGCGGCCAACGGCCTCGTGCAGGGCCTTTCGTCGGGCATCATCGTTGTGGCCCTGACGCTGACCACCTTCACGGGCATCACGCGTGAAAAGATGCCGGAGGCGGTCGCGGTCTATCACCTGCTTCGAAACATCGGCGCCAGCCTCTTTATCTCGGTGTCGGTTGCAGAAGTCGTCCGCTCGACCGGCATCAACTACTCGCGCCTGACCGAGGTGATCAGTCCCTTCAACAAAACCATCTTATGGCCGCACGTCATGGGCCTCTGGGACGTCGAGCGGCTTGCCGGCCTCGAGAGCCTATCACGCGAGATCACGCGCCAGTCGTCCATGATCGGCTACAACAACGCTTTTGCCTTGTTCACCATCGTCTCGGCGGCTGCCATCCCCCTGATCATCCTGCTTGGCCGCGCCAAACGTCCAGTGTGAGGCTCAGACGGCCGGCCATCGGTCGGTATCGTGGTCGGGGTGCTGGCGGGAGGCGAAGCTTGCGGGCCTGGCACTGCCCATCGATTCGGTCGAGGTGATGGGTTTCGCCTGCATCATGGTGTCGGCGAAGGGCGCCCGGTGCTC
>JBKJYG010000605.1:0-2696 GCA_046715905.1 Hyphomicrobiaceae bacterium
ACCGACGATCGACCGGGCGAGCCCCGCGCGTCGTGCGGCGCGGCTGATGGAGGAGCCGATGAGGCCAATGCCCACCAGCGCCACGCGTTGGAACGTGTCGGCGCTCATGACAAGCGCGCCTGGGTGAATTCGGCCAAGGCGTCGACCACGGCCCGGTTCTCCTCCTCGGTGCCGATGGTCATGCGCAGCGCGTCGGGCAGACCATACCCCGCCACGCGGCGCAAGATAATGGCTTTTGACTTCAGATAGGCATCGGCCGCGGCCGCTCCGGCTGCGGCATCGTCCTTGGGGAAGTGGATCAGAATGAAATTCCCCGTGCTCGCGGTGACCTCCAGCCCCAGCTTGGCGACCTCGGCGGTCGTCCACGCGAGCCAGGTGTCGTTGTGGGCCACCGAGCGTTCGACGTGCGCCTTGTCCTCGATCGCGGCAATGCCGGCCGCAATGGCCGGCGCGGTGACGTTGAATGGCCCGCGAATACGGTTGAGCGTTTCGGCGACGGCGGCGGGGCAATAGGCCCAGCCGAGCCGCAGCGCGGCCAAGCCGTGGATCTTGGAGAAGGTCCGCGTCATGACGGTATTGTCGGTGGTCGCCACGAGTTCGATGCCGGCTTCGTAATCGTTGCGGCGCACGTACTCGCAATAGGCCGCATCGAGCACCAGCAACACATGGGAGGGCAGCGCCCGATGCAGGCGGCGCACCTCATCGAAGGGAATGTAGGTGCCGGTCGGATTGTTCGGATTGGCGATAAACACAATCTTCGTCTTCGGCGTGAGGCGCGCGATGATCGCATCGACATCGGTCGTCAGGTTCCGCTCGGGCGCAACCACGGGGGTGGCGCCATTGCCAAGCGTTACGATCCGGTACACGAGAAACCCGTGTTCGGTGAAGATCGCTTCGTCGCCAGGCGCGAGGTAAGCATGCGCGATGAGGTTCAGCAGCTCGTCGGAACCGCAGCCACAGACGAGGCGCGAGGGATCAAGCCCATAGGCGCGGCCGATGGCGCTGCGCAGCGCGGCGGATGTGCCATCGGGATAGCGCTCCAAGCTCCCGGCTTCGGCCACATAGGCTTTCATGGCGTTCGGCGACGGGCCAAGCGGCGTTTCATTGGACGACAGCTTGATGGGCTTCAGACGACCCGGCACGCTGCTTTCGCCAGGCACATAGGGGTCGATATCGAGGATGCCCGGCTTGGGTGTCGGCCCCCGTGCCGGAGCCTTGTTCAGCACGTTGGACATAAAGGGCTCCGGTCGTCACGACATCCACTGTGAGCCGGTCATGCGGCCGCCCGATTGATAAGCGCCTCGAGCCGTGAAATCAATCGCGTGACGTGCTGGCCAAACAAACGATTGACATTCCGCGAGCGGGGCCTAGCTACCGTTCGCAGAGAGCTCGCCGATGACCAAGCAGTCTCGCCGATGACCAAGCAGTCGAGGGCCGGGTAAAACCGATGACCAATCACGCCCAGATCGAGGATGAAAGGACGCGCGTCAGGACGCGGCACACCGAAGTCACGCGTCCCTCCAGCGCCTTTGTTGATTTCCCCGAGGTGGCGCCCTTGAAGCTCGATTGCGGCGAACTGCTGGCGCCGTTTCGGGTGGCCTATCAAACCTATGGGGAGCTGAATGCCGCCAAATCCAACGCCGTTCTGGTCTGTCATGCGCTGACGGGCGACCAGTACGTGGCGGGAGCCCACCCGGTAACCAGCAAACCCGGATGGTGGGAGGTGATGGTCGGTCCGGGGCGGCCGATCGACACCAATCGGTTGTTTGTGATCTGCCCCAACATTCTGGGCGGCTGCATGGGCTCGACGGGACCCGCGTCGATCAACCCGCTCACCGGCAAAAGCTATGCCTTGGATTTCCCCGTCATCACCATCCGGGACATGGTGGCCGCGCAGGTGAGGCTGATCGATCACCTGGGCATCGACCAGTTGTTTGCGATCATCGGCGGCTCGATGGGCGGCATGCAGGTGCTGGAGTGGGCCGCGCATCACTCCGAACGCGTGTTCGCAGCCCTTCCGGTCGCAACCGCGCCTTGGCATTCGGCGCAGAACATTGCCTTCCACGAGGTTGGACGCCAGGCTGTCATGGCCGACCCCGAATGGGCGCAAGGCCGCTACGCCGACCTTGGCATCGCTCCGGACCGCGGATTGGCGGTTGCCCGCATGGCGGCTCACATCACCTATCTGTCGGAAGAAGCGCTGCACCGCAAATTCGGGCGCGAGTTCCAGGATCGCACGACGAAGACATTCTCGTTCAGCGCCGACTTTCAGGTTGAAAGCTACTTGCGTCACCAAGGGTCGTCATTCGTCGATCGCTTCGATGCCAACAGCTACCTCTATATCACCCGCGCCATGGACTATTTCGATCTGTCCGCCGAGCATGGCGGCAAGTTGGCCGAAGCTTTTCGCGGCACCAAGACGCGCTTCTGCGTGGTCTCGTTCACCAGCGACTGGCTCTATCCAACGCGCGAAAGCCGCGAGATCGTGCAGGCGCTGAATGCGGTGGCGGCCAACGTCTCGTTCGTGGAAATCGACAGCGACAAGGGGCACGACGCATTTCTGTTGGATGAGCCGGAGCTGTTCGCCACCATCACGGGATTCCTCAACGCGGCGGCGCGGCGGCGCGGCTTGCCGGCGGCGGCAACGGAGTTCGTTCCAGTCCCCGTCGTGCACGGCGCGCCGATTGTATCCGCAG